>NZ_JBSZCG010000125.1:0-154459 GCF_054166365.1 Corynebacterium sp. UMB8791
TTGGTCTCCGCTTGGTTGTGTATGGGCCCCTTCGTTGGCGTAAGTGGCCAGAGGCCCCGCGTTTCGACGCCGCTTCTCATGCGAACATTCGTTGCATGGGTTGCTCCTCTGTTGATTACCGCTCCCCTCTTTACTCAAGACATCTATTCATACTTAGCTAATGGTGCAATTGTCCGGTTTGGTCTTGACCCGTACTCCGCTGGACCAGTCGAGCTTCTCGGGCCAGAACACCATCTAGCGCGCTCGGTCCCGTTTATTTGGGCGCATTCTCCAAGCCCCTACGGGCCTGTCGCGTTAGGTATTGCAGCGGCAATTTCTCGTATTACTGCCGACTCTATTGTGCTCGGGGTGATTGCGCACCGCGTCGTATCACTCGTCGGAGTGCTCGCCGCAGCATGGGGAATCCGAAAGATTGCCGGCCGCTGTGGCGTACCAGAGACTGCCGCACTGTGGCTCGGGGTTCTCAATCCGCTAACGATTCTGCATCTCATTGGTGGCATCCATAATGAAGCGATCATGCTCGGATTGGTGTTAGTCGGGTTTGAGCTAGGACTTCGCGGGGCCGACAGGTTGAGGACCATCAGTTCAGCGCAAGCGTGGGGTTACCTGGCTCTCTCCGCGATCACCATTACCTGCGGAGGACTAGTCAAAGTGACAGGCTTTCTCGGTCTCGGTTTTATAGGCATGGCAATCGCTCGTGTGCTTGGGCAACGCCAGCGCATAGCTACAGCCCTTAGCATCGCGGTGCTTTTTCAGACATTGATGCTCATTGTCACTACTGCCACCGTTTCACTTATAACAAGCATTGGGCTCGGATGGGTCACTGGTCAAGGCGGAGCAGCGTCGATTCGTAGCTGGCTCTCGATCTCAACAGACGTGGGCGTAATCAGCGGCTTTCTAGGAATGCTCCTAGGTCTCGGCGACCACATTGACGCAGTTCTCATTGTCACCCGCGGGATTGGAGTGGCCATCGCGGTGGCGTTTCTGGTTCGCCTACTGTGGGCTACGTTGCGGGGAGCCATTCACCCTGCAGGTGGACTTGGCGTCGCAACGCTCGTGCTTGTTATATTCTTCCCAGTCGTACACCCTTGGTACCCTCTGTGGGCTATTTATCCCCTTGCTGCATGGGCAAATAGGTTCTTTTTCCGCGCCGGAGTGGCTGTGTACTCTGCTGTGTTTAGTTTTCTGGTGCTACCGCGTGGTCTCGGCCTGCAAGCAAAGACAGTTTTCACTATTTACGGTGTCTCAGCCTGTTGTTTTGTCGTATTTGTTGGGCTCAGTTTCCTGTTGTATCGGCGCTTTGGTGCCGGCAGGCTACACTAGCTATCCATGAACGCGCCTGTTCTTTCAGTTGACAATGTGAAGAAAACTTTTGGGGACGTTACTGCTGTAGATGGAGCATCGTTTGCCGCAAAAGAAGGAACCGTGCTGGCCTTGCTCGGTCCGAATGGAGCCGGCAAGACAACGACCATCGAGATGTGTGAAGGATTCACCCGGCCAACCTCAGGGACAATCACGGTACTAGGCGAAAACCCTGCAACCCACCCTCAGCGTGTGCGAGACCGAATTGGGATCATGCTGCAGGGTGGCGGATCATATTCGGGCGTCAAAGTCAGAGAAATGCTGAAGCTTTCGGCTTCATACAACGCGAACCCTCACGACCCTGAGTGGCTCATGGCCCTCCTAGGGCTCGAGGGAGTCGCCAATACCACGTATCGACGCCTCTCCGGAGGGCAAAAGCAACGCTTGTCCCTGGCGCTTGCACTTATAGGTCGTCCGGAGCTGGTTTTTCTTGATGAGCCAACCGCTGGCATGGACGCACAGTCCCGCAACGCTGTGTGGGATATTGTTTCTGCGCTAAAACGTGACGGAACCACGATCGTCCTAACTACTCACCTGATGGACGAGGCGGAGTCGCTCGCCGATGACATCGTGATTATGGATCATGGAAAGGTAGTCGCCGCGGGTACACCGGCGGACCTGACCAGCGGATCATTTGAGCAGCAAATCACGTTCGGTACGGCAAAACCACTCGACCTCGAGAAGCTGAAGCAGCACGTGGCTTTGTGTCAGATCGATACAGCTGTGACCCAAGTTCGCCCAATGCGCTACGTAGTCAACGGTTCGGTTTCTCCTGAACTCGTCGCCTGTATTACCGAAGAAGCACTTCGCCAATCCGTGCTGATTCGGGATATGCAAGTAAGCCACATGGCGTTGGAAGAAGTGTTTTTGAACATCACCGGTAAGGAATTAAGGAGCTAGCGGTGCACATCAAGGAAGGAACCTTTACGCCCGCCCCGCAACGGTCTTCGAAGTTTGCGATGGCCAGCGCTCAGGGACTCATCGAAAGCAAGCTGATGCTCCGTCACGGCGAACAGTTGGTGCTCAGCATCTTCATCCCGGCAGCGTTGCTCATCGCATCAGTATATTTGCCTGTTTTTGGGGATGACTACAGCCTCGACACCCTGGTGCCGATGGTGTTTGCCGTCGCGGCGACCAGCTCTGGATTTACGGGCCAGGCGATTTCGCTCGCCTTTGACCGCCGATACGGTGCGCTGAAGCGGACCGGTGCTTCCGGAGTCCCACCGTGGACGATCATCGTCGGAAAAATCCTTGGCGTGGTCGCGATGGTCTGCGTCCAGATTGCGGTGCTAGGAGCCGTTGCATGTTTCCTTGGCTGGCGCCCCTCAGTCGTTGGCGCGGTGCTTGGTGCCTGCGTCTTGTTCCTGGGGGTTGCGTGCTTTACTTCCTTGGGCTTGCTCATGGGCGGCTCGCTAAGTTCCGAGATGGTCCTTGCCATTTCGAATTTAATGTGGGTGATCATGATGGGAATCGTGGGTTGGGTCGTCTATTCTGGCGACCTTAGCCACGCTGGTTGGTGGAACCTAGTACCCACGGTTTCGCTGGCAGCTGGTATTTCTGATGCACTCGCGCTGACTGCGAATGGTCCTGCGTTGCTTAGCTTGCTAGCGTGGCTCATCGTCGGCGTTGGCTCAAGCGTTCGCTTCTTCCGTTTCGATGATTAAGGCCATGCGCTCATCGACTAAGATTCGAGCCTGAATAGTCGAACGTGTTTTATACGTCCAAGGAAAGTGCATGACTTTACAACAGACCGGTGCGCCGATGACGCATCAGGATAAAAAGCAAGCCCCCAGTCTGAAGTTGCAACGAACTCTAGCCATGATTCTCTTGCTCTGCCAAGGCGGGATCACCGTAACAGGGTCGTTGGTGCGAGTGACCGGTTCGGGGCTTGGTTGCAATACGTGGCCACTTTGCCATGAAGGTTCGCTTGTCCCCGTCGCTGGTGCCGCACCTTGGATTCACCAAGCCATTGAGTTTGGAAACCGCCTGCTTGCTTTCGTGGTCGCGGCTGCCGCGATCGCCGTGCTTTGGGCTGTCTACCGCGCATCCCGCGGTCGAGATGCCCAATTCTTGGCATGGTTCTCCCTCGCCGGCGTCGTTGTCCAGGCGATTATCGGCGGTATTTCTGTTCGCCTTGATTTGCAGTGGTGGGCGGTCGCCGTGCACTTCTTGCCTTCGATGGTGCTTGTGTGGGTCGCAGCATTGCTGTACATGCGTTTGGCGGAAGACGAGTCCACGGTTGCTCAAGACCGCTACCCCGGGCACATCCGAGTGATCGCCGTGATCGCTGCCGTTGCGTTGAGCTGTGTACTTGTGACAGGAACGATGGTGACAGGGTCCGGCCCGCACTCGGGTGACGCAAGCGTCGGTATGGAAGGTCGGCTTGCGATTGACACAGCGTTGTTGGCATATATTCACGCAGGGTGTATGTACGCGTATCTACTTCTTACAGTGATCACATTTTTCCTGCTACGTAGAGCGAAGGCCCCGCATGCAGCGCAGAAAACTTCCTGGATTCTTCTTGGACTCATCGTGGTCCAGTGGGCAGTAGGTCTAAGCCAGTACTACATGGGCGTGCCGCGTTGGACGGTTCCGATCCATATTGGGCTGTCTTCTCTAGTTGTAGCGTTCACGGCGTTCTTGTACGCGCACGCTGTGCGTCGTGAGTTGCTGTATCGCTAGACGCGAACACCATGTAGCCTGAGAAAGTATGAAAGCGATTGAGTTCGACGCGCAGCAGGTGCGTTGCATTGATATCGCTTCACCGTTCCCCAGCGATAGAGAACTTCTAATCGAAGTCCTCTACGCTGGGTTTTTTCTTCACGACGCCTCCTTCGGTAACCAAGGATGCGGTCGTGTCCTGAAAGACCCCCTCGACGAGGTTGCGCCAGGAACTGTGGTTGCGTGGAGCGATGCCACCGGCCCCATCGCCGAGCAGGTTGTCGTTGACCGAAGCCGGGTAGTCGCTGTATCGGACGTGATCGCCCCACACGTTGGTGCTTCAATGTTGCGGCCCGGAATGGCCGCAAGTTATTCGCTATTCGAAATTTTGAAGCTTGTGCAAGGTGAAGCTGTCGTCGTCACGAATGCAGGTTCCGCAATTGGGTTGTACATGATTGCAATCGCTCGAGAGAAGGACATCATCGTGTATGCCGTTTCGGAAAGCGAGGAAGGCCGAGTAGCAGCAGATGAGGCTGGAGCCACAGCCGTATTCAGTGGCCAGCCAGGTACTGCTGCACAGATCAAAGCGCTCAATGATGGGATCGGGGTGGATGCAGTTGTGCTGGCACGCTCTGACTTCAAAAATGGCTTTGCGCACGAAGTTGGGCGCAGCTCTGCGCGTACGTGTTGCTATGAGGACTTAGCGTCGATACGAATGGATGCCAACGGCTTCCGTAAGCATGCACAGACCGTTACCAGAGTGCTCGAAGAAACACGATGGGAACCGCCAGTTCACGTGTGTGAATCGATAGATGACGCCAGCTCGCTACTGGGTTCCGAAACTTCGGAGGTTTGTGGCAATGACCTTGGAGCCATCAAGCTCCAAGAATCCACGAGCTAGAAGAAGGTAGCGAATAGTGGAGTCCAACCGAGCACCGCATCAACGGAAAGCCCCAAGAACAACGCCGCAAGATAGTTGTTCGAGAGAATAAACAGCTTGAGCGGTTTCACCTTCTCCCCGCGCTTTACCCCAGCATGCAGCTGTGTGGCAACGGCGAGGAACAATGCACCCGAAATCAGCGCGGTTGTAAGATAGATCCACGAGGTGGCAGGAACCAGGAGCAGGGACACCCCGACGGTCCACCATGAGTAAATGAGAATCTGACGGGTTGTCTCCGCCGGGGAAGCTACCACCGGCAGCATCGGGACATTAGCGCGGGCGTAATCCGCTCGATACTTCATTGCCAGCGCCCAAGTGTGCGGTGGCGTCCAGAAGAAGATGATCATGAACATCACGATCGCCTGCCACCACGCATCCTTGGAGCCGTCGGTGACATTATCTCTAATTGCCGCCCAACCGACCATCACGGGCATGCAACCTGCTGCGCCGCCCCAGATGACGTTCTGCCAAGTTCGCCTCTTCAGCCACTTTGTATACACGTAGATATAGAAGAAGTTGGTCAGAATGATAAAGAACGCCGCGAGCCACGACTTACACAGGAATCCAAGCCAAAGCACACTCGCGACGAGAAGCGCCCAAGCAAATACGGCGGCTTTCTGTTTGGTGACCTTTGCCCGGACAAGTGGTCGTGCACGCGTTCGCCCCATTTTCTGGTCAATGTCGTAGTCGGCGACCATGTTAAATGCATTTGCCGCACCGGCCCCCATCCAACCACCGAACAGCGTTGCAAGAATGAGCCACACGTGCACAGTGCCACGGTCTGCTTGCAACATTGCGGGGATAGCTGCCACTAGAAGAAGTTCAATGACCCTGGGCTTCGTAAGCGCGAAGTATGCCTTGATGGTCTCCAATACTTCTCCTCCACATCAAACTTCAACCGTTCGGCTAGAACTCTTACGCAACATTGGTTCGCGTTCAGGTGTCGAGCATTTCGGCTGATATGGTACCGCAACGCATTACACGATGATCTTTTCAGCCCTCTTATACTTTGACCCTCCCGGTGATGTTAGCCTCCGCTCACCAATTTGTCAGAATTAACGTGGCGGCTACACCCGCGAGTTTTCTTCGCACAACACCGTTGGGTGTCACCACCACAAAGCGAGTTTTACACTAGGCTGGGTCCTGTTCTGTTTCCATAGCATGAATCGAGGATTCTGTGACGCTTTCAGCTGAACTTCAAGCAAAAACTGTACGTAACTATCCCGAAGACTGGACCGACGTGGATACGCGGGCAGTTGATACGGCCCGAATCCTCGCGGCTGACGCCGTGGAAAACTGCGGCTCTGGGCACCCAGGCACCGCGATGTCGCTCGCCCCTCTTGCATATACGCTCTACCAGCGGGTGATGAATGTAGACCCCGCTGACCCACATTGGGCAGGGCGCGATCGCTTCGTATTGTCAAACGGCCACTCTTCCCTGACGCAGTATGTTCAGCTCTACCTGGGGGGCATGGGACTTGAGCTTAAAGACCTCCAGCAGCTTCGTACCTGGGGTGCTAAGACTCCCGGTCACCCTGAGTACAACCACACGGACCACGTAGAGATTACAACTGGCCCACTCGGCCAGGGGTTGGCATCAGCAGTTGGTATGGCGATGGCTTCGCGCCGGGAACGTGGCCTGTTTGACCCTGAGGCTCCGGCTGGCGAATCGCCGTTCGATCATTTCATCTACGTCGTGGCTGGAGACGGTTGCCTTCAAGAAGGTGTCACATCGGAGGCTTCATCTCTCGCAGGGACGCAGCAGCTCGGAAACCTGATTGTATTCTGGGATGACAACAGGATTTCGATCGAGGATGATACCCAGATCGCGTTCACTGAAGACGTTATGAAGCGCTACGAGGCCTACGGCTGGCAAACACTAACGGTTGAGTCCGGCGAGGACGTCGTCGCGATTGAGAAAGCGATCAAGGAAGCACAGTCCGACACCAATCGCCCAACGATCATTCAGGTAAAGACGGTCATCGGCTTCCCTGCTCCTACGCTGCAAAACACGGGTGCAGTACACGGCGCAGCTCTCGGTGCGAAAGAAATCGCAGCTGTCAAAAAGATTCTCGGCTTTGATCCGGAGATTCACTTCCCGGAGGAAGAGTCCGTTATCACCCATACTCGAAAGCTCCGGGACCGTGGTGCTGCGAAGCGTAAACAGTGGGACGAGACGTTTGCTGTTTGGGCTGAGGCCAACCCAGAGAAGAAGGCCCTGTTTGACCGATTGACGGCTCGAGAGCTCCCATCCAACTGGTCGCAGGACTTCCCAACTTGGGACGCTGACGAAAAGGGCCTTGCTACCCGTAAGGCTTCTGAAGCAGTAATCCAGGCTGCGGCTGCGGCCCTTCCAGAGCTTTGGGGTGGCTCCGCAGACCTTGCAGGCTCCAATAACACCCTTATCAAGGGGGCTGCATCGTTCGGGCCTCAGGCGATTTCTACCGATATGTTCAGCGCTGAGCCGTACGGTCGCAATTTGCACTTCGGCATCCGCGAACATGCCATGGGCGCGATCATGAACGGCATTGCACTGCACGGCAACACACGAGTTTACGGCGGTACGTTCCTGATCTTCTCCGAGTATCTCTACCCGGCAATTCGCGTCGCAGCACTTTCAGGTATCGACGGCTACTACGTCTTCACGCACGACTCGATCGGCCTGGGCGAAGACGGTCCGACCCACCAGCCGGTTGAAACGCTCACTGCGCTTCGAGCCATCCCGGATATGGCGGTGATCCGACCGGCCGACGCGAATGAAACGTCTGCTGCGTGGAAGTCTGCGCTGGAGGCTAAGCCGATGCCGAAGGCACTGGCGCTTTCCCGTCAGAACCTCCCTGTGCTTGAGGGCACAAAGGAAAAGGCATTCGAAGGTGTTGCTCGCGGTGCGTACGTACTCGTGGACTCCTCTACCCCGACGCCTGATTTGATTCTGATGGCTTCTGGCTCGGAAGTGCAGCTTGCTGTTGAGGCTGCGAAGTCCTTGGAAGCCGAAGGTATCGGAACTCGAGTTGTCTCGGTGCCTTGCATGGAGTGGTTTACGCAGCAATCGCCGGAGTACATTGAATCGGTACTTCCTGCAGAGGTTCGAGCAAGGGTCTCTGTCGAGGCCGGTCTGTCCATGCCATGGCATCGTTTTGTAGGCGACGCCGGTCAGTGTGTTTCCTTGGAGCACTTTGGTGCCTCCGCACCAGGTCCAGAGCTCTTCGAGCGGTTCGGCTTTACAGCAGACAACGTTGCAGCAGCCGGACGCGCGTCTGTAGCAGCGGTGCAACGATAGTTGAAGAGTTGTCCTGGTCAAGCCCTCCCCTAGCTTGGCCAGGCCCATTTTTTAGAAAGGAATCTGAGCATGAACACAGTTGAAAGGCTTCGGGAGCTCGGCACGTCCACTTGGCTGGATGATCTCTCTCGCCAGCGCATCGCCACTGGCAATCTAGAAGCAGTCAAACGTGAGAAGTCGGTCGTTGGCGTGACAACCAACCCTGCAATTTTTGCTTCAGCAATGTCGACTGGAAGCGCGTACGACGAGCAAATCCAACAGTTGAGAGCGTCAGGTGCCAGCCCTGACGAGGCGGTTTACGCGATGAGCATTGACGACGTCCGCGACGCGTGCGACATCTTCCAGGACATCTACGATGCGACCGACGGCCTTGATGGTCGCGTTTCCATCGAGGTCGACCCCCGCTATGCTCACGACGAAGCGAAGACGATCGCTCAAGCGAAAGAGCTGTGGGCACGCGTGGGTAAACCGAATGCAATGATCAAGATTCCAGCCACAGACGCCTCGTTGCCAGCAGTCACAGCAGCACTGGCAGCTGGTATTTCAGTGAATGTCACGCTGATCTTCTCTGTGGAGCGCTACCGCGAGGTCATTCGCGCGTACAAGGAAGGTATTCGGCAGGCTGCAGCCAACGGCCACGATGTCTCAACCATTCATTCTGTTGCCTCATTCTTCGTGTCTCGCATGGACACCGAAGTCGATGCTCGCCTTGAGCAAATTGCTACTTCTGAAGCACTTGCGTTGCGAGGCAAAGCAGGCGTGGCAAACGCTCAACTGGCATACCGCTTGTTCCTTGAGGAATTTTCTTCGTTGGATGACCTTCCAGCTGGTGCCAACGTTCAACGCCCGCTGTGGGCCTCGACTGGTGTAAAGAACCCTGAGTACCCTGCCACGTTGTATGTGTCTGAGCTGGCTGGCCCAAACACGGTCAACACCATGCCGGAATCAACTATCGACGCCACCCTGGCTAGCGACAGTCTTCACGGCGATACTTTGTCTGCCAGTGCTGACGACGCGCAGAAGACGTTTGACGCTATCACCGCTGCAGGGATCGACTTGTCTGATGTCGTGCGAGTCCTCGAGCAGGAGGGCGTCGATAAGTTTGTTGATGCGTGGCAAGAATTGCTAAATTCCATGTCGGAAAAGCTGCAATAAAAAGGAGTACATGTGAGTGACGAGAGCACGCATTGGGTGAACCCGCTTCGGTCCCCCGAGGATAAGCGGCTTCCCCGCATTGCGGGTCCGTCTGGGATGGTGATCTTCGGTGTAACTGGAGATCTAGCTCGGAAAAAGCTCCTGCCGGCAATTTACGACCTCGCGAACCGGGGTCTCCTCCCACCGGGCTTTGCTCTCGTCGGGTTTGGGCGTCGAAACTGGTCTAAACAAGATTTTGAGGACTATGTGCGTGAAGCCGTTGAAGCATCTTCCCGCACCGCGTTTAATACGAACGTTTGGGACCGGCTCGCAGAAGGTATGCAGTTCGTCTCGGGCTCGTTTAATGACGACGCCGCGTTCGACGCCCTAGCCAATACACTGCGCTCGACCGATGAAACACGGGGGACGAACGGAAACTGGGCCTTTTACCTTTCTGTGCCGCCCGAGCACTTTTCGAGCGTTGTCCACCAGCTGGACCGCAGTGGAATGGCACAGCCTCAAGACCACGGCTGGCGCCGAGTGATCATCGAGAAGCCATTCGGGCATGATCTGGAATCCGCCAAAGAGCTAAACCGAGTAGTGAATTCAGTGTTTCCGGAGCGATCCGTATTCCGAATCGATCACTATCTCGGCAAAGAAACCGTGCAGAACATTATGGCGCTGCGTTTCGCAAACCAGATGTTTGAACCAGTGTGGAATTCGCACTACATCGACCACGTACAAATCACGATGGCTGAAGATATTGGGCTCGGCGGCCGCGCAGGCTATTACGACGGTATTGGTGCAGCACGAGACGTCATCCAAAACCACCTGATTCAGCTGCTCGCCTTGATCGCTATGGAGGAGCCGACGTCGTTCTCCCCGGGGCGTCTTCGTGCGGAGAAACTCAAGGTCCTCCGCGCTACGACTCCCGTCGAGCCGTTCGATGAGACGACCGCACGCGGCCAATACGTAGCGGGCTGGCAAGGTTCTGAACGCGTAATCGGGCTCCGGGAGGAGTCCGGGTTTGACCCCAACTCTGCAACCGAAACCTATGCGGCCTGTACGTTAGAGATAAACTCGCGTCGCTGGGCAGGTGTTCCTTTCTACCTTCGCACTGGTAAGCGCCTCGGGCGTCGAGTGACTGAGATTGCCCTGGTCTTTAAGCGTCCTCCGTACCAGCCGTTCGAAGACGATCAGACAAAACTACTTACGAACAATGCAGTCGTTATCCGCGTGCAGCCGGACGAAGGCGTGCTGATGCGCTTTGGTTCCAAGGTGCCTGGAACTGCATTTGAAGTTAGGGATGTCAACATGGATTTCTCGTACGCGGAGGCATTTACGGAACAGTCTCCCGAAGCATACGAGCGGCTCATCCTCGATGCGCTACTCGACGAATCCAGCTTGTTTCCAACCAATGCGGAAGTCGAGCGGAGCTGGGAAATCCTCGATCCAATTCTCAACTACTGGGAGTCGCACGGACATCCAGATGAATACCGCGCGGGCACTTGGGGGCCCGCATCAGCAGACGCGATGCTGGCCAAGGACGGCCGCCAATGGCGTCGTCCATAATGTGTGCAAACAACGAACGTGAGGCTTAATCCTTGATTGTCACTCTTCCCGACACGACCACCCGCGATGTGTCCACAGCGCTCCTAGAGGCTCGTGAAAATTACTCGTTGGCGACTGGGCGCGTGCTCACACTCTTGGTCGCTGCACATGCCGAGGATGATGTCGATTCTATTCTGGAGACGGTCCGGAACGCGACCATGGAGCACCCGGCTCGAGTTCTCGTCTTGTTGCTCGACTGCCAGAGTGAGCAAACCTGGATGGATGCAGAGGTAATCGTCGCGGCGGACGCTGGCGCCTCTGAGATGGTTGTCATGACTCTCCACGGTGAACTTACCCAGCATCTTGACGCGGTGGTCACCCCGCTGTTGCTGCCCGATACCCCTATCGTTGCTTGGTGGCCCACAACTGTGCCAGATGTTCCTGCAGAAGCAGAGCTTGGTAATATCGCGCACCGCAGAATCACGAACGCGTGGCGCACTATGGGGGCAGAATGCATAGAGCAGCTGGCAAAGGCGTACGTCCCAGGTGATTCGGACATGATGTGGTCTAAAATCACGCCATGGCGCGGCGTTGTCGCCTCAGCTTTCGACCGCTATAAACAGCAACCACGCCGGATCTTGCTCAGCGGTATTACCGAGCATCCAAGCGTACAAATCGCAGCCTCTTGGCTCGATGCCTGCTTTGGCGTTGAGGTAACCGTGCAAAACGTAGCAGGCGCCGACGCCATTCCTGGCTCCCCAATCCAACACCTATCGCTGGACTGCGAACAAGGCTCTGTGCAGGTACAAATTGTTGATGAGCACACCGTGCGAGTTTCCGTACCGGGATACCCTGATGCGTTTGTTGCACTGAGTGCTCGCTCGGACGCAGAATGCCTCGCTGAGGAGCTACGCCACCTCGATCCTGACGCCATGTATGCTCGGGCATTGTTACATAACCTCCCTTAACTTCGCACCGAAAGAGGGTCGACGGATGTCCAACACAGTCAAGACCAAAACATTTGCAGACCTCGAACAGCTTATCGACGTCTCCACCTCCGCATTCCAAACGTTGATTTCAGAGATCCACAGCTCCCCTACCGGTGGTGTAAACGGCGACGGAACCGCACGTGTTGTGCTTACTGGCGGAACAGCCGGAATCCGGTTCCTTGCAGCCCTAGTTTCATCAGATATCGACTGGTCCAGGGTGAAGCTATTCTTTGGCGACGAGCGCAACGTAGCCGTCAGCCATCCTGATTCGAATGAAGGCCAGGCCCGGGCAGCGTTGCTCGATCATATAGATATCCCAGAAGGAAACATTTTCGGGTATGGGTTGGACGGAGGGACGATGGAGCCCGCTGTCACTCGTTATGAAGCGCACGTGAAAGTTGAGGCGCCTGAGGGGTTCGACCTCCATCTACTGGGAATGGGCGGTGAAGGCCACATTAATTCGCTATTCCCACATACGCCTGCTGTGAGAGAGGACGCCGCTCTGGTTGTTGCTGTGACGGATTCACCAAAACCACCTGCGGAACGTGTTTCGTTGACACTACCTGCTGTTCGGAAAGCACAAAAGGTCTGGCTTCTTGTTTCTGGTGCAGAGAAGGCAGAAGCTGCGTCCGCAGTTGCAAACCGGGCAGAGTATCTTGACTGGCCAGCGGCCGGTGCTGTCGGCAAGGAAGAAACGATCTTGTGGGTCACCGAGGACGCGGCACCACGTTAGATTCCCGCAGATTCGGATTTCTGACCAACGAAAAGGCCCGCCGGAAGCTTATTGCTCCAGGCGGGCCTTTTGCTAGCGGCTAAGCAGCAAAAGTCTGAATAAGATTCAGGCCCACGATGCATACAAGCCAGATGAGCGTAATGATAACCGTGTAACGGTCGAGGTTCTTCTCCACGATAGTGGAGCCGGACAGGTTAGCCTGCACGCCACCACCGAACAGGCTCGAAAGCCCGCCTCCCTTGCCTTTGTGAAGCAGCACGAACACTGTCATCAAGACCGCAGCGATTACGAGCACGATCTCAAGAGCCAACGTCATGGTGGTAAATCCTCACTATAAAACCTACATTGATGTAACTCGGACCAGACTACACGAAGTCACCGAAGGGTGTTATTCGACGCGCTCTGGTCCGAGCGACATATCTTGCAAATCTACTGTACTGCCTGGGCAGCCGCAGCAGCCAATTTCGCGAAATCCTGGCCGTCAAGAGACGCACCTCCGACAAGACCACCGTCAACATCAGGCTGAGCGATGATCTCACCGACAGTTTCCGTCTTTACGGATCCGCCGTACAAAATACGGATGCCATCAGCAACCGCATCACCGGCCAAGTCACGGATCAGGCCGCGAATAGCCTGGCACACTTCCTGCGCATCGGAGGCAGAGGCAACCTTGCCAGTGCCGATAGCCCATACCGGCTCATATGCAATGACGGTCTTCTCCAACTCCTCGTTGCTCAAACCGTCCAGGGATTTCTTCGTCTGCTCTACGACGTAGTCGACATGGGTGCCTTGTTCGCGAATGTCTAGCGGCTCACCGACACACACGATTGGGTTCATGCCGTGCTCAAGTGCCTTCTTTGCCTTGCGGGAAACTAGCTCATCGTCCTCACCGTGGTACTCACGGCGTTCTGAGTGGCCGACAACTACCCACGTGCAGCCAAGCTTCTCCAGCATTGTGGCCGAAACTTCACCAGTGTAGGCACCAGCATCGTGTGCTGACACGTCCTGTGCACCATACGTGATCTGCAGCTTGTCGCCTTCAACGAGAGTCTGGATAGAACGAAGGTCGGTAAACGGCACGGTCAATGCAACGTCCACGAACTCATAGCCGTCCTTCGGGAAGGCGAACGCCAGCTTCTGGGCCGAAGCGATTGCTTCGAGATGGTCGTGGTTCATCTTCCAGTTACCAGCAATCAGTGGTTTGCGAGACATATTCATACTCCTTTTCAACAACGACTACTGTCCAAGTACAGCAACGCCGGGCAGCTCTTTGCCCTCGATCAGCTCGAGCGATGCGCCACCGCCCGTAGAGATGTGGGAGAATCCAGCCTCATCGAGGCCCAGAATGCGAACAGATGCTGCGGAATCGCCGCCACCGACCACCGTGAAGGACCCGTTGTCCTTCGTAGCAGCGATCATTGCTTCAGCAACGGCTTTTGTGCCAGAGGCGAACGCTGGAAACTCGAAGACGCCCATTGGCCCGTTCCAGAACACGGTCTTCGAGCTCTTCAGCGCCTCACCATAACGCGCGGCAGTCTTCGGGCCAATGTCGAGAGACATCCAGCCTTCCGGAATAGCGTCGGCCGCGACGGTCTGCTTCTCTGCATCCTTTGCAAACTCAGACGCTGCGATCAGGTCCTCAGGCAATAGCAGCTTGTCGCCGAAACGGCCGATGAGGTCCTTGCAGGTCTCAATCATGTCTTCCTGCAACAAAGAGTTTTGAACGTTGTAGCCCTGTGCAGCCAGGAAGGTGTAGCACATGCCGCCACCGATAATTACCTTGTCGGCCTTCGCCGCAAGTGCCTCGATGACTCCCAACTTGTCGGAAACCTTCGAACCGCCAAGCACAACAACGTATGGATGATCTGGAGCATCCTTCACCTTGCTCAGAGTCTTGACTTCCTTCTCGACGAGGTAACCAGCGTAGGCAGGAAGCTTCTTAGCAACGTCGTAGACGGAGGTTTGAGCGCGGTGTACTACACCGAAACCGTCAGAAACAAACGCGCCGTTGTCCGCAGCTAGTGCTACAAGCTCAGCTGCGAACTCAGTGCGCTCAGCCTCGTCCTTCGAGGTCTCGCGTGGGTCAAAGCGTACATTCTCGAGAAGCAGAATCTCGCCACCGGTAAGCCCATTTGCCCGCTCATGTGCATCCTCACCAGAAACATCACCGGCGAGCGCTACGAACTGACCTAGGCGCTCACTTAGGGCTTCAGCCACTGGCTTCAAGGAGAACTTAGGGTTCACTTCCCCCTTTGGGCGGCCGAGGTGAGCCATGACAATGACTTTCGCGCCACCTTCCAAGAGCGCCTTCAAAGTTGGCAGTGATGCGTCGATACGACCAGCATCGGTAATATTGCCGTCCTCATCAAGCGGAACGTTGAAGTCAGAACGGACCAGGATGTGGCGATCTTCGACGCCTTCATCCAGAAGCTGTTGCAGCGTTTTCATTGTCATGGGACTCTCCTCAGTTGACTGTTGTTTGCAGTAGTTTTCTTTTCAAACAGTAGCGAAAGAAATGGCCCGAAGTGTGCGTACTGCACACCCGGGCCGTTCTAGGTCTTATGCCAAGTTATCCGCGACGTGCTTCGTCATGCGGACAAACTGAGAGGTGTAGGACCACTCGTTGTCGTACCAAGCAATCAGCTTGACCAGGTTGCCGTCGATGACGCGGGTCATCCCAGCATCGAAGATGGAACCATGGGTGTTGCCGATGATGTCGGAGGAAACGATTGGATCCTCGGTGTACTCAAGCGCCTTGCCAAACTCTGGGTCCTGAGCAGCCTTCTTGATTGCTGCGTTCACCTCATCAACGGTGACGTCCTTGCTCAGCTCGACGGTCAGGTCGGTTGCGGAACCGGTGATCGTTGGCACACGCATTGCGAAGCCATCCAGCTTGCCCTCAAGTGCAGGCAGAACCAGGGCAACTGCCTTAGCAGCACCCGTCGTCGTTGGGACGATGTTCTGAGCTGCTGCACGGGCACGACGCAGGTCCTTGTGAGGTGCGTCCTGAATGCGCTGGTCGCCAGTGTAAGCGTGAATGGTGGTCATCAGACCGGACTTGATGCCGAACTGCTCTTCCAGAATCTTCGCGACTGGTGCAAGGGAGTTCGTGGTGCAAGATGCAGCGGAGATAATCTGCTGATCATTGCTGTAGTCGGTGTGGTTGACGCCCCAGACGTAGGTGCCATCGACGTTCTTACCCGGTGCGGAGATGATGACCTTCTTAGCGCCAGCCTCGATGTGAGCCTTTGCGTCATTGCCATCGGTGAAGCGGCCGGTGCAATCAAGGACGATGTCGACGTTTGCGTCGCCCCATGCGAGCTTGGATGGGTCCTTCTCTTCGGTAACCTCGATGCGGTGACCATCAACGGTGATGGAGGACTCGTCGTACTCAACGTCGCGGCCGAGCTGGCCATACGCTGTGTCGTACTTGACAAGGTGGGCCAAAGTCTTGTTGTCGGTCAGGTCATTAATCTTCACGACCTCAAGGTCGCTCGAGTACTGATCCAGGATGATGCGGAATGCCGAGCGGCCGATACGACCAAAGCCATTAATGCCAATACGAATAGTCACAGTCTTTACTCCTCTATGTCGGAAATTGTTGAGACTTGCTGATGGGCCGGTACCAATCTCTTTCCGTTCTCGGTGAGCTCCTTGGTTCAGCCCGTTGCTCATCAGTTTAGCGAGAGATTTCAACATGTGCATGGCCACGATGCCGCAAGAGACGCCCTAAAGGTGCATCACCAAAGAGACGGCGAAACCGGGGGTATCGTCTCATAATTTCACCAAGCATGAATGTCTGTTTACCGCCAAAGCCACACCTAATGCGACTCAAACAACGACAAAGGTAATCTCTTTTACCCCCGCGGGGCGTATCTGGCGAAACTGCTTGTGCGCTATCCCCCGGAATTGTGATGTTGCACACAGGGCGGTCTGGGAGCGCCCCAGAACGCTCTATGTTGCCTTCGTGTCGTTACCGCGAGTGTTCGCTATACCGAGCTCAGCAGCCCGCTTGTCAGCAAGGGACAACAGCCGACGAATTCGCCCAGCGACCGCATCCTTCGTCATCTGTGGGTCAGCCAACCGGCCAAGTTCTTCAAGCGAGGCTTGCCGGTGCTCAACACGCAGGTATCCGGCTTCGGCGAGATGCTCAGGCACATCGTCGCCGAGGATCTCCATCGCACGTTCCACACGCTGAGCGGCTACCGTCGCAGCATGTACGCTTCTGCGGGTGTTGGCGTCGTCAAAAGTTGCCAACCGTTGACCGCCACGCATCTGCGCTTGCTTCTCCCGAAGTTTTGCGTCCCACTCCAGGCGAGCAAGAGGCGCACCCATTCGACTGAGAAGCACCCCTATCGTCTCCGCATCACGGACATGTACACGCTCAACACCGCGAGTCTCCCGCATTCTGATGTGGCACCCAAGACGACGCGCTAACCCCACTAGGGCAAGCCCAGCTTCCTCGCATGGGCACTCGACCTCTAAAGCGGCAGTTCGGCCCGGCTCTGTGAGCGCTCCCCTAGCGAGGAACGCACCCCGCCACGCGGCTTCAACTTCAGCAATTTCTCCCGAAACGATTTGCGGGGGCATACCTACCACGAGATGACCAGACTGCGTCCGAAGATTTAGACGCCGATACAGCGCTTCAACACCAGTATCTAGACGTACTTCGTATTTCGTTTCCTTTGTCGCCGAGCCAGGTGAAACCACGGCGAACTTTGGTGAGCTCATGAAAAGAGTTTCAAGAATCAGGATTAAGCGACGTGCCACCGCTTCTTCCGCGAAATCCGCAATCATAGTTACCCCGTGGATTGAGGCGTCAAGTTCTCCTGCAAACCGAACTAACGCGGATGCCTCGGCGGCCGCGGCAGACTTCGCTCCTATTGGAGTTCGAAGCAGCTCTTCTTTGGTTTTGGCGGTCAGCGACACCGAGTGATCCTTTCTACAAAAACATCGGTGGATTAGTGTAGCGCACGTTATGCGTGAAAATCACGAACGAGAGATAGCAGCTCATGTGCAAGCTTGCGTGGATCATGCCGGTTTGTGTTGCGGTACTGATCATCAACTTCATGAATATCTCGGAACAATACAGTTGCACCCACGCGATCCGCGGCTCGCCCGAGATGAACGCGTTCGCCCTCCGTCGGGCTAATTGAGTTATCAGCCAGGAACACATCAACATGCAGGTTCGGAGCGTGCTGCTCGAAGACATGAATATGGCGTTCCGTGCTAAATCCCGGTGTCTCTCCTGCCTCCGGAGAAAGATTCAGCACTACAACTACCAACGCGGACGTCTCATTCAACGCGCGGACAATGTCCGGAACGAGTAGATGCGGAATAACCGACGAAAACCACGATCCAGGCCCGATTGTCACCACTTCTGCGTCCATGATCGCCTGCACTGCTTCGTCGGTTGCGGGAGGATTGTGGGGCAAAAGGCGGACGCGTCGCACAGTTCCGGGTGTGGTGGCAACGGCAACTTGACCGCGAACAGAACGCAAAACACGGGGGTCGTCGTCTAACCCCGCGACATCGGCCTCAATGTCGAGAGGCATAGGACTCATAGGAACAACCCTGCCCTGTGCGCCTGTCCATGAGCCGATGACGTCCAACGCTTGCTGAATATCGCCGAGTTCCTCGCTTAGTCCGGCAAGGAGCAGATTGCCAACTGCGTGCCCTGCCATCGCTCCATTTCCGCCAAATCGGTGTTGTAATGTATCTCTCCACAGAGCGCCATCTTCGTCATCCGCGGTCAGGGCTGAGAGCGCCATCCGCAGGTCACCAGGCGGAATGATATCCATCTCACGGCGTAGCCGACCGGATGAGCCTCCGTCGTCAGCAACTGTTACCACGGCGTGGATGGCTCGAGCCTCAGCCGCCCGCGCCGCCAATAGTGTTTGGTATAAACCGTGCCCTCCCCCAAGGCAAGTAAATGCAGGTCCCATAATTTAATCAGTGCTTCTTTCCAACGATAAAGAGCAGCTAGTTGCGTTCCAAGTCACGGTGCAAGACGTTGACGTCCACGTCATCGGACTCCCGAAGCCTGCGTACAATCTCCTCCGAAATTGCGACTGACCGGTGGTGCCCGCCAGTACAGCCGATCCCAACAGTGATAAAGTCCTTACCTTCATGACGGTAGCCCTTGAGCATATCCTTCAGCATTGTCAAGAAGTTATCGACGAATGCCTTCGCTCCAGGCTGCGACAGAACATAGTCTGCGACTGGTGCATCGATACCTCGAAACTCCCGAAGCTCGGGGATCCAAAACGGATTTGGCAAAAACCGTACGTCCAACACTAAATCCGCATCACGAGGGGTCCCGTGTTTAAACCCAAACGACTCCACGGTGACGTGCTGTTTCGGTGCAGAGAGGTCGCCAACAGAGGCCTCAATCGACCGACGCAGGTCGTGAACTGAGAGGTGTGTCGTATCAATAATGAGATCTGCACGCTCCCGAACCGGGGCGATCTCCTTTCGCTCCCGTTCGATCCCCTCTTTCAGCGTGTCATTGCCCTGCAACGGGTGCGTACGTCGCACACTGTCGAATCGGCGGATAAGGACTTCATCGCGGGCGTCGAGAAATAAGATGAACGGAGATAGGCCTTTTGCCTCAATCGCCTCAATCGTCTCCATTAACGAGCCATTGAACATCCTGGCACGTACATCAGTGACTACAGCAAGATGGTCAACGGGGGAATCGTCCGCAGTTGACATCTCGACAAGATCGAGAATGAGCTGCGGAGGCAGATTCTGGGAAACGAAGTATCCCTTATCTTCAAAAACTTTCGCGGCAGTCGACAAACCACCACCAGAAAGCCCGGTGATTATCACAGGGCGACGAGATTCGGATGCAGGTAATAAAGGCGAAGTCATAGGCCCATACTAGCTAGGCTTCGATGTCCTTGTGTAGGTGCTCGTAAATCGTCTCTGCCAACTTCGGCCCGACCCCCGCTACCTCCTGCAATTGCTCAAGCGAAGCCTTGCGAATCTGTTTGACACTGCCGAAATGCTTCACCAGTTCTTTTCGCCGAGCAGGCCCCAGCCCCGGTACGTTGTCCAGTACTGATGCTCTCATCCGTTTCGAACGCTGCTGTCTGTGATAGGTGATCGCGAAGCGGTGAGCCTCGTCTCGTATCTGTTGCAGCAGGTACATACCCTCGCAGTTTCTGGGCAAAATGATTGGTTCATCGTCATCGGCAACCCAGATCTCTTCCAGTCGCTTTGCCAGCCCGATGAGCTGCACATCCACGATGCCAAGCTCATCGAATACTGCCTGTGCTGCGTTTACCTGTGGTTTTCCGCCGTCGACGATAAACAGTTGTGGTGGATAGGCAAATCGTTGATTGCCAGTGGAAGCAACCTCACTCGCCTCCTCCGCAAACATCATCTTGCTTACTTCTTCGTCGGGATTGGCGAGTTTGTCCTCGTGGTAGCGCTTAAACCTCCGTCGAGTGACCTCAGCTATCGATCCAACATCATCGGAGCGCCCATCGCCGGCTGCTTCTTTAATTTGGTATCGCCGGTAATCGTTCTTCTTCGGCAGACCATCTTCAAACACAACCAGCGACGCCACAACGTCTGTGCCCTGAATATGAGAAATGTCGGTGCACTCAATTCGTAACGGAGCTTCATCCATGCCAAGCGCCGACTGAATATCCTGCAATGCCTGTGAACGGGCAGTGAGATCGCCTACGCGTTTCAGCTTGTGCTGATGGAGTGCTTCAGCGGCATTGCGGTGGACTGTCTCCAGCAACGCTGCCTTGTCGCCACGTTGCGGCACGCGGATGTCAACCTGCGCACCTCGAAGCTGTGTCAATAGCGTAGAGACGTCGGCCAACTCTTCTGGAAGTTCCGCAACAAGGATTTCACGCGGCACCGGAATACTCGGCACCGCTTCGCGATGCGATTGCTTATCGACGCCCCTTCGTCGGAATTGCTCTGTAATTTGCAGGTCTTCTTTTCGCTCCTGGGCGTCACGCTCAACGGCATCTGAGTAGTACTGAACCAGAAAGTCCTGCATCAGTGTGGGAACTGCAGGGTCCTTTTCCCCCTCTTCTAACCGGTCCAAACTGCCGGGTTCGTCGCCGGTCTTCTCAACGACCCAGCCTCGCTGGGCACGAATGCGACCACCACGAACGTTAAAGATTTGCACAGCTGCTTCCAGCTCATCGCTGTCCATAGCAATGATGTCAGCATCCGTATCACTGCTGAGCACTACGGCTTGGCGCTCCATCACTTTGTCCAGTGCGCCAAGGTCATCGCGAAGACGCGCTGCCTTTTCAAACTCGAGTTGTTCTGCCGCAGTAGCCATTTGCTGCTTGAGGGATCTGACAACGTGCTCTGTTCGTCCGCCCATAAACGAGAGGAACCCGGCAACAATCTCGTCATATTCCTGTTGATCAACACGTTGTACGCACGGTGCCGAACACTTATCGATGTAGCCCAACAGGCATGGTCTCCCGAGCGACTCATGTCGATTAAACACACCGTTCGAACAGGTACGAATCGGAAACACTCTCGTCAATAGATCAAGCGTTTCGCGTACGGCCCACGCGTGCGAGAACGGCCCAAAGTAGCGGACACCTTTTCGTTTCGGCCCCCGGTAGAAGAATGCCCGGGGGTAGCGCTCTTTCACGCTCACAGCGAGCATGGGATACGTCTTGTCATCCCGGTACATGACGTTGAACCAGGGATCAAATTTCTTGATCCACGTGTACTCAAGCTGCAGCGCCTCGACTTCGCTCGCTACAACGGTCCACTCCACGGAGCTGGCGGTAAAAACCATCTGGCGCGTTCGCGGATGGAGCTGCGCCGGAGGCTGGAAATAGTTGCTGAGTCGAGCTCGCAGGTTCTTCGCCTTACCGACGTAGACGACGCGACCATGAGGGTCGCGAAACTTATAAACACCTGGGTCGGTGGGGATCGTCCCTGGAGCCGGACGGTAGGAAGTGGGATCAGCCAAGACGCTCCGCGCTCCCTATTCTGACGGCATGTACTTAGCTTCGAGCTCGCGGAACTCCGCAACTGCCTGCAACGCTAACTCTTTATCTGCAGCCTGAATCGCCCACAGCGGAACGTATTCAAAGTCCGGAAGCTCTAGCCGGGCCATTCGGGCGCCCTTTGGGAACGAAAGCCCGTAGATAACTAGCCAGGGATAAAATCGCGTCCCGATAATGTTGGCTACCTCGACGCCGTCCTCATTGACCTGGACGCACGGCCGCGTCAACACCAGCCAGGTCAGAATCGAGAGGATGATACCGACTCCAACGAAAGCAAACTTGTCGAGCCACGTAATTGTGAGGCCCGAAAATTCCACGTCAACGACAGCGGCCATGAAGATGTGCACGGCCATCAGCACAAGAATGCATACAGCTGCGACTTTCTTCAGAAATGGGGACCGAATCGTCAGCTCCCACGGCTTAGTCGAGATCGAAGCATGTGGGTCTAGTGCGTTGAGGTATGCAAGCTCCGCTTCATCAATCTTGCGTGCAACCGACTGTTCTTCGCTCACTACTCTTTACTCCTCGCTGCCGTAGCACACGCTACGTTCTTTCAGTTATGAATCTTTCTTCGGGGTCGCTCGGACTTTTTCAAGCTCGATGAGGGCACCGATTGCTGCCTGCACGGCTTCCGCGCCCTTGTCTTCCTTCGCGTCCTCTCCACCAGCACGCTCGTAGGCCTGGTCTTCTTCTTCGACGGTGAGTACTCCGTTTCCGACCGGCGTTGATTCGTCGAGTGCGATGCGGGTCAACCCTGCGGTCACCGAGTCACAAACATACTCAAAGTGCGCCGTCTCACCTCGAATTACGCACCCTAGCGCTACGACAGCGTCGTAACGCTGAGCACAGGCCTGCACCACAACCGGCAATTCTAACGCGCCAGCGACGGTAAATTCCGCATACTTAGCACCCATTTCTCGGGCAGTCGAGATCGCCCGGTCCCGGAGACGCTCCACGATTTTCTGGTTCCACAGTGTCGAAACAATGGCGACTGTATAGCCCTCGCCACTTATCGTCTGCGCATCAGGTGCACCGACACTTGCCATCTAATCGTCCTCCTGCTCAGTCCACGAAGCAGCCAACGGGAGATCATGCCCCATGCGCAACTGCTTGGTTCGTAAATACCGGATGTTCTCGTGAGTAGGCACAATTTCGATTCGAGCCCGCTCTTTCACGATCGGACCGAAGCCGCTGAGCGCTTCCACCTTTTCCGGATTATTGGATAACAGTGTAAGCGAAATGATACCAAGGTCTTTCAAAATCTGTCCGGCAACCGAATACTCGCGGGCATCGACGGGCAGCCCCTGCTCAAGGTTGGCATCAACGGTGTCAAGGCCCTGGTCTTGCAGGCGATAGGCCTCGAGCTTGGCGAGGAGACCGATACCGCGACCTTCGTGCCCGCGAACATACACGAGCACACCACAACCCTTTTCTTGAATCCGACGCATCGACTCGTGGAGCTGCGGACCACAGTCGCACCGCTTCGACGCAAAGGCATCCCCCGTCAAGCACTCGGAGTGAACCCGCACAAGTACATCGTCACAGTTCGCGACGTCCCCGACTACCAATGCGATGTGCTCGGAACCATCGATGCGATTGCGATAACCGTACGCGGCAAACGTACCGAACTCGGTCGGCAACTTGGTTTCGACAGTGCGCTCGACTGTCATCTCATGGCGGCGTCGATAAGCAATAAGCTGCTCGATGGAGATCATCTTGAGACCGTGCCGGTCGCTGAACTTGCGCAGTTCATCAAACCGCGCCATATCCGTCGGATCCTCCTCGGACACAATTTCGCAGAGCACACCGCACGGAGTAAGTCCTGCCAAGCGCGCGAGATCGATTGAGGCCTCGGTATGTCCATCCCGCGTGAGCACCCCTCCCTTGCGTGCGCGCAGAGGCACGATATGGCCCGGACGAGTGAAGTCGTGCGGCCCGTACTTCGTATCGACGAGGCGTCGAATAGTCTCAGCTCTCGATGCTGCGGAAATACCTGTCGATCCTGTCGCTGCATCGACAGTGACCGTATAGGCGGTACCTCGTGCATCTTCGTTGTGCGCCACCATCGGTGGCAACTGCAGTTCATCTGCGCGCTCGTCCTCGAGCGGGACGCAAATGTATCCGGAGGTGTATCGCACCATAAACGCTACGAGCTCTGGGGTTGCGAACTCGGCGGCGAAGATGAGGTCCCCCTCGTTCTCCCTATCCTCGTTGTCAACAACAACGACTGCTTCACCGCGAGCAATAGCTGCTACTGCATCTTCGACGGTGTCTAGCTGCGAATTACGTCCAACGGAGTCCTGAGGAGCATTCATGGAACCCAATGTTAGTGCCTCACCATGTTCTCAACGTATTTGGCAATGATATCGACTTCGATGTTGACCGAATCACCTGATTTCCATGAGCCTGCGGTTGTCGCCTGTAGGGTCGCAGGGATGAGCGAAACTTCAAACCAACCATCTCCTACTGCAGAGACGGTCAACGAGATCCCGCTGATCGTGATAGAGCCCTTTTCCACCACGTACTTTCGTACTTTTTCAGGGAGCGAAAACCGCAGTACGTCCCAGTGCTCACCAGGCGAGCGATGTTGAAGTGTCGCCACTGCATCGACGTGCCCCTGCACAATGTGACCACCAAGTCGGTCTCCCACTGCTAGTGCGCGCTCAAGATTGACCAGGGTTGCTTCCTTGTATTCACCGATACGGGAACGACGCAAAGTTTCAAGCATGACGTCTGCAGTAAAAGAATTTTCTGTGGCCTCAACTACTGTGAGACACACCCCGTCGACAGCAATCGAGTCTCCAAGTTCCACTCCTGCAAGTACGGTCTCTGCGCCGATACGGATCCGAACTGCGTCGTCGAGTGGCTCGATTGACGCCACCGAACCAACTTCCTCAACCAGTCCTGTAAACACTATGCAGTCTCCATTTCTATCAATACGTCCTCGCCAAGTTGGTGCACGTCGCAGATCTTAAATTCGAATGCGTCGCCTATCGTACGCGCCAGTGCAGCGTCCAGCACCGAGCGACCTTGGCCTAGCAGTTTTGGCGCAATATATGCTTGCACCCGGTCGACAACACCGCGGGTAAAGAAGCTGCTGAGGAGATTCGCTCCACCCTCAACAAGTACGTCACGGCAGCCAAGTTCCCAAAGTTCTGCGCATGCTGCCTCAGGGGTCGGATACTGCAAAAAGCCTAGCTCGCGTAAGTTTCCTTCGGGCACTTCTCTCGTGCCGATTACAACGCGGCGAGGCTGGTGCGGATACAGGCTTCCATCCGGTCTACGCGCGGTGAGCGAAGGATTGTCAGTGATCGCGGTTCCGGTCCCAACGATGATGGCGTCGCGTTGAGCGCGGTCACGGTGCACGAACTGGCGCGCCTCAGGTCCGGTAATCCACTTGCTGGAGCCGTCAATCGCTGCGGTGAACCCATCCAACGTCATCGCAAACTTCGCGGTCACGCTGACCCGATTGTGGCGTATGGAGGAAATCCAAGGCTGAAGGGCTTCAACGCGGTAAGGCTCGAAGCGGACGTCGATACCCGCGGCTTCAAGCCGCTGAGCACCGCCTGTAGCGAGAGGATTCGGGTCAGCCGTGAGATACACAACCTTGGCAACACCCGCAGAAATCAGTGCCTCTGTGCACGGGCCAGTTCGTCCAGTGTGGTTACACGGCTCCAACGTGACAACGGCTGTAGCGCCTTCTGCACGAGCTCCTGCCTTACGAAGTGCTTGAACCTCCGCATGTGGCCCGCCGACGGGGGCCGTCGCACCGGTAGCGACTAGAACTCCGTCTGGGCTATACAACGCACATCCAACTGGTGGATTGGGACTCGTAGTCCCGCGGACTGCATCCCCTGCTGCGATAGCTGCTTCGATCACGCGACGCCAGCCGCTTCCTTTGCCATCCGACGCAGCGTATCTACTGCTTCAGCGGGATTATCTGCGCCGAATACTGCGGATCCAGCCACGAAGGCGTCCACACCGGCCTCGGCCGCCTGAGCAATTGTGGAGTTGGCGATGCCACCATCGATCCCAATTACCGTGGACAAGCCAGCAGCGCGAATGTGGTCACGCAGGGTAAACACCTTCGAGAGCACTTCCGGCATGAACTTCTGTCCGCCAAAACCGGGCTCCACACTCATCACGAGCACTTCCTCGAAATGCTCAAGATCGTCGAGGTATGGCTCGATTGGTGTGCCCGGTTTAATAGCAAATCCCGCCTGCACGCCTAATTCACGGCACTGCTTCGCAGCAGCGACGTGGTCATTCGTTGCCTCGACGTGGAAAATCATTCGATCACCACCAGCGTTGGCATAGGTCTCGAACCACTGCTCAGGTTCCTCGATCATGAGGTGCATGTCGAGAAACTGGTCGGTCACCCCGTTGACTGCTTTGGTCACATCCGGACCAAAAGAAAGGTTCGGCACAAAATGACCGTCCATGATGTCTACGTGGAGCATGTCGGCGTTCGGAACTTTCTCAACATCTTCGCCGAGAGCTGCATAGTTCGCGGCGAGGATGGACGGCGCAATATAAATCATGCCTCTACCCTAGTGTTTTCTTGCGAAGAACTGCGAAGAACATTGCGTCAGTTCCGTGGCGGTGTGGCCACATCTGCACACTACGATGTGGACCGACGTTTTCCATTGGCGCAACAAGTTGCTGTGCGTCGCACTCCTCGACTTCGCCTGTGGCCAGCACAGCGTCAACGATGCCTCTGGTCTCCCGAATATCTGGCGAACATGTCGAGTACACGATTACGCCACCAGGTTTTGTCGCAGTAATGGCTGTGTTGAGCAGCTTGAGCTGTAGCTGGGTGAGCGAAGCGATATCTGACTCGTGCTTCGTCCAGCGTGCTTCAGGCCGACGCCTCAACGATCCGAGGCCGGAACAGGGGGCGTCGACAAGCACTCGGTCGTATCCAGACTCGAGCTCAATGGTTGTCGCGTCCCCTGTGCGAACACTGACCGGCAAACCTTTCGTCGCCTTCTGCACAAGCTCCGCACGGTGAGGCGCAACCTCGACTGCATCAACGCGTGCACCATCAATTGCCGCCAAGGAACCGATGAATGCAGCCTTGCCACCCGGGCCTGCGCAGAGGTCCAACCAGCGTCCCTGGTCGTCAGCGACGGTCGCTTGGACAAGTGCCCGTGCTATCAACTGAGAGCCTTCGTCTTGTACCGCTGCGAAACCATCACGTACCGGCTGCAGCTCACCTGGGTTCCCCTCAGGCAAATACACGGCATACGGGGAGTACTTGCCAATGTCGCCACCAGTGATGAGTGCCAACTCCTCCGCGGAGATCTCGCCGGGCCGTGCGACAAGATGCACGATGGGACGCTCCGAGTCAGCTTCGAGGGCCTCGGCCAGCTCCGGATCATCTGCTTCAACCCCTAACGCCGTTGCAAAAGAACGAGCAATCCAAACAGGATGCGCGTGCTCGAACGCGATGCGCTCCAGTGGCTCATTGGGCTTGCAGGTGTCTATCCAGTGCTTCGAGGGTTGCCGACTCATCGTTCGCAGCACCGCATTAACAAAACCTTTCGCGCCCTGTTTCCCAGCGCCGATAACCAAGCGCACAGAAGTATCAACCGCGGCATGCTGCCCGACTCTGGTGTATAGCAACTGGTAAGCGCCTAATCGCAGAGCTGCGCGTACCTCAGCATCGAGATCAGCAATAGCGCGGCTCGAGCACTCCTGAAGAACTGCATCAATCACTCCGAGCGATCGCAGTGCTCCATACGTCAGCTCCGTGGCAAATGCAGCATCCTTGCCGCGCACCTTGTGTTCACGGAGTATTCCTGGCAAGACCAAGTTCGCGAACGCCCCGTCTATGTCGACGCGCATCAGCGTCGACCACGCTGCCTCACGAGCAGGGTCACCAATATCAACCTTTGGCGCTTGCTGGTTGGTTCGCTTTTGCGCAACCTTCGCCGTCTTCTTGCTTACCGCGGCAGGCTTACGACGCCCCGCAGACCGGGATCGGAACCCTCCGCTCATACAAACTTCACCCCTGCCTCAATAGTCTCGGTTGCGAGCCCGCGCCCCCACGCATCTGCAGCCATACGCTTCTTCCCAGGCGGTTGTATCTCTTGCAAGATCACATCGACTGTCCCAGTCCCAACTCGCACCCGATTCTTTTCGACGGCCACTTCGCCCGCGCCAAGCGTATCCGAGTCACCAATCGACACCGGCCCGATTTTGACACGCTGCTCACCGAGCATTGTCCACGCACCAGGTCCTGGCGTGTATGCGCGGATCGTACGATCAACTACTTCGGCGTCACAATCCCACTGAATCCGAGCATCCTTGCTCTGAATTTTCGGGGCATATGTGCCATCCACGGGCTGGGGTTCCGGTACTATGCTGCCACTGGCGAGACCATCCATCGTGGCAACAAGCAAGTCAGCACCCTTGTACGCAAGCCTGGTCAAGAGATCGTCCGCGGTATCGGTAGGCAAAATCGCTTCCTCAAACGTAGCCAGAACTGGACCTGTATCGAGTCCCTCATCGATGCGGAATGTCGTGGCACCGGTCGTCGTCAATCCCGACAAGATTGCAGCCTGGACTGGAGCTGCTCCCCGGAGCTCAGGCAGAAGCGAGAAGTGGAGGTTCACCCACCCGTGCTGAGGCAAGTCGAGCAGCTCAGGTGGAACAAGGTTGCCGTACGCTACTACGGGAATCGCATCTGGAGCAATCGCACGTAGACGTTCGACGATTTCTGCATTACCACGCAATGTCTTCGGCTCAAGTACTTCAATGCCATGCTCAAGCGCAACTTTCTTAACCGGCGACGGGTGAAGCGTCCGCCCTCTCCCCTTCGGCGCGTCAGGGCGCGTGAGCACCGCAACTACTTCATGCTCTGAATGAAGCAACGCCTCCAGCGCCACGACTGCAGGTTCTGGCGTCCCAGCAAACACAATACGCATTACCGTTCCTTCCACCACGTTGATGTTCGAACTTGTGACATAGCTTGTTTCTTTTCTTCCGCAGACAGACGCTCCAAGAACACAACGCCGTCAAGGTGGTCAGTCTCGTGCTGAATGCACCGCGCGAGGAGTCCTGTTCCCAGGATCGACAACGGATGTCCCTCTGCGTCGACACCGTTGCAGACTACGGAGCGATATCGCTCCACATCGGCCCTAACACCGGGAATGGACAGACACCCTTCAGTACCCAGCTGACTATCCCCAGAAAGCGGCGACCACGACGGGTTCACAATGTGTCCCCGAAGCCCCTGGCAATCGAAGACGAACACCCTGAGACTGTGGCCAATCTGATTTGCAGCCAAGCCAACACCACCTGCGTCATCCATCGTGTCGAACATGTCATTGACCAGCGTGCGAATCCCAGTGCCAAACTCAGTAACCTCTTGAGCTACTTCATTGAGCACAGGATCCCCGAGCAATCGAAGCCTGCGAACTGTCATGGACCGATAGTCTACCCATCTCTCGGCTCCACGGGCGCAACACTATCCAATATGCAGAGGGTCAACCTGCACCCGCAGCGGTAAATCCTGCTTGCGCGTCGCTCTACTGATCACTCCAGCCCGTAAAGCACGACCTAGCTCATTCCGTTCTTGCACTGCGCACCTCACCAGCATGCGCTGCGCAGGGCCGAACTGCTGCTCGTCCCAAGTGCCAGGTAATGAGACCCCGCTCGGTAAGTCGACAGGCCCCAATAACTCAGCAGCTAAAGGAAGCGTCGTATGTGCGAAAAAATCTTCCAAAGCGACACGTGGTGCGTCCACCACTGCTACGTGAGCAGCTGGCGGAAACGAAACCTCTCTTCGATGTCCAAGCTCAAGCGCCGCATAGCCGGACGGATCCCAGCGCAGGAAGAACTGCACAACCGCAATTCCCGGATCAGCGGTCACGACGACCTCCCCGCCGCGTTCATGGGGCTCAACCAGCGCTGCAGCCGCTATCCATCTCGAATATGTCTCTTCAGCCGCTCGCAAGTCTGGACGTTGCAGCAGCGCCCACGCATCCATCAGCACCGCTGCTCCGTACCCGCCTTCCACTACGGGTTCCGCGCCGGGCGTGGCTACAACAAGCTGTGCCTGAGGCTCAACCTCAGCGAGTACCTTCTCGCCCGAGGAGTTCCGCACACGAACATGAGGAAATGCTCGGCCAAGCTCCTCTGCTGTCCGGTCTGTGCCCAATACCACTGCGCGCAGCTTTCGCGAACCACATGCAACACAACGATAAGACGGATCTATGCGGCCACACCACCGGCAGGTTGGTGCGGATGCATCCCCACTTTGTGGCAACTCGAGCGGTCCATTGCACGCACGACACCGCGATGGGGTGCGGCAATCACCGCAAGCCAGCGCACGAATGTATCCAGCACGAGGCACCTGAAACAGCACCGGGCGATTGCGCTCAAGCGCCCGCTTCGCTGCTTGGAACGCCGCAGAAGGAAGCCTTGCTTGCCTTGCACGCGGGTCACGTTCTAGTGCGATGTCAGAATCCCCCGCTGCATAGATCCGCGGCATCCGCTCTCGAATCGTACCTTTCGACGCCTCCAACCCATGCATCCAACCCGATTCGACCAGCATTTGGGTTTCTGCAGTTCTTGCGACACCACCGATGATTAAAGGGACGTGCTCAAGCGCGGAGCGCGTCGTCAAGACCTCGCGAGCATGCACATACGGCTCACGCGGATCAACAAGATTGTCGTTGCCGTCATCCATGAGCACAAGCAGTCGAAGATCCTGTACCGGCGCAAACGCGGCTGAGCGAGTCCCCACCACGATTCGGGCCTGCCCATGCAATGCCGAAAGATATCGTGAATACCTCGCCTGCGGACCCTGTGCAGAAGTGAGCGTGCTTATCTGCCGAGGCCCGACCACCTTCTTCAACTGTGCTTCGAGGCTATCTACATCTCGCTGGTCTGGTACGACGATGAGTGCTCCGCCACCGTCAAGCGCGACTTTTGCAGCCAAAGCAGCAACAGGACCTGCCCACGGAGCACCTGGTGCAACCTGCCACGCTGCTCGCACTAGCTTTCTGGCAAGCACAGCATCGACGAATGATTCACCGTATTGATATGTACTCCATCCCGAAAGATCTGGCTCGGTGGCCTCACCAAGCTCCGCCCAAGGTGTAGAAGTGTCTGTCTCTTCAGCTTTCTTATGCCGAGGAGGGATCGCTGAGCGATAGATATCAGACCTGACGCCGGCATAGCGCTCAGCGAGTGCGTCGACAAGCTGGCGTAACTGGATTGGAGCGACGACCTCCGATGAAATCACGCGCTCGAGGAACCGCAAGTTACCTACATGCTCAGGGGCCTCCGTCCGGCCAAGAATCAACCCATCAACAAGTCGACCAGCGAACCGCACCCGCACCCGCGTTCCCGGCTGCGCATCTTCTGACTGCTCTTCAGCTACGTAGTAGTCAAAGGTGCGGTCTAGATGTGCCAACCCAAGCTGCGGTAGCACCTTAGCGACAGGAAGGAAGGTTGCGGACTGCTTCGACATTCAGTCGGGCCTTATACCCCTGCTGCAGCGCGCAGGTCATCTACCTTGTCCAAACGCTCCCACGGCAAGTCGACATCCGTGCGTCCAAAGTGACCGTACGCAGCCGTTTGGGCATAAATTGGGCGAAGCAAGTCAAGTTCTTTGATGATTGCGGCCGGACGAAGGTCAAAGACCTTCTCCACAGCCTGCTGAATTGACTCGTTCGTCTGTCCTTCAGCTGCGGTGCCAAACGTCTCAACGTAGAGGCCAACCGGGGTTGCTCGCCCAATCGCGTACGCTACCTGCACCTCGACGCGGTCTGCTAAACCAGCTGCACAAATATTCTTGGCAACCCAACGAGTTGCGTACGCAGCAGAGCGGTCAACCTTTGATGGATCCTTGCCGGAAAACGCACCACCGCCGTGCCGTGCCATGCCACCATATGTGTCTACGATGATCTTTCGCCCAGTCAACCCGGCGTCTCCCATCGGGCCCCCAAGCACAAACGAACCCGAAGGGTTAATCAGCAGCTTGGTGTCATCCGTGTAGAACTTCTCTAACCCAGCGTCAGCGATTACCCACTCGAGCACATGGGTACGGAGCGCGTTCTCGAGTTCCTCTCCGACGAAGTCCGGGTCGTGTTGCGTGGAAATAACCACGGTATCCAGTGCCACTGGGGTGTCGCCGTCGTAAGCGAACGTCACCTGAGTCTTACCGTCCGGGCGCAAGCCCACGACGGTGCCCATCTTTCTCACCTCGGTCAAGCGTCGCGCAAGTCGGTGCGCAAGCGCAATTGGTAGCGGCATGTACTCTTCGGTTTCATTCGTAGCGTAACCAAACATCAGCCCCTGATCACCAGCACCTGTCTGGTTGAGCGCTTCGATGGTGTCGTTCTCGCGCGACTCCTGAGAAAAACTAACGCCGTCCGAAATTTCAGCAGACTGATCGCCGATGGCGATGTTCACTCCACATGTACGGCCATCAAAGCCCACCTCCGACGAGGAAAACCCGATACCGACCAACTTGTCGCGGACAATCTTGGCGATGTTTGAGTAAGCCTCGGTTTGCACCTCACCCACCACGTGCACCTGACCGGTCGTCACTAAGGTTTCTACAGCGACACGCGAGGACGGATCCTGCTTGAGCATGTCGTCCAAAATCGCGTCCGAAATTGCGTCGCAGATTTTATCGGGGTGACCTTCAGTCACCGATTCACTGGTGAATAAACGGTAGTACGTACCAGTATCACGTGTAGACAAAGCGGTCTTCCTTTTGCTCTTTCGTTCCTACAGAGAATGGCCAGCGAAGACGTACCATCGCCAACCGTTGATGCAATGCACTTTAGAGTAGACCACTCGGTCTAATAACTCAAACGTCGTTTCTACATGTGGAGTGACTCAACCTTATCCAGCAGGTGCACTGCAACTTCCAGCTTTGTACCATGCGGAATCGCCTGTTCCCGACCCGAACTATCAAGGAACCACCCCTGATTGTGTGCCTGACCGAAGACAGCTCCCTGCGCCACCGAATTCACCATCAGACCGTCCACTCCCTTGCGCTGCAGCTTGCGCCGGGCGTTCTCAAGTTCGTTATCGGTCTCCGCAGCGAACCCAACAATCGTCGCAGAGGTAAGCCCCTCTTTCCTCATCTCACCAAGTCCCTGCAAAATATCGGGGTTTGCAACCAGGTCCACCTGAGAAAGCTCTTGACTGTTATCATCTTTCTTCAGTTTCTTCTGCGCCGCATGCCGTGGCCTCATATCAGCTACAGCAGCAGCCATAACGATGATGTCGGCTTGTGGAGCAAGGCTGCGCATCGCCTCATTCATCTGGAGAGCAGTAGTGACACGATGTATCTCGGCACCAGCGGGGATGCTCAAGTGGTCAATGGCACCCGCGACGATATCAACATGGGCACCTCTTTGTGCTGCAATCTCTGCCAGAGCAAAACCTTGCTTGCCGGAGGAATGATTCCCCAAGAATCGGACAGGATCAAGTGGCTCCCGAGTGCCTCCGGCACTGATCAACACTCTTTTGCCCTTGAGCGTTTGCTCAATTGGCCCGGTAGCAGCCACGGTCTCTGTCAGCTTGACAATCTGCGAGGGGTCGAGAAGCCGACCTGCCCCACTGTCCTTGCCCGTCAGCCGCCCATGCGCTGGCTCCAGTACGGTGTACCCCCGAGAGCGAAGGACCGACACGTTGTGTTGCGTAGCGCGATTGTCCCACATCTCAGTATGCATTGCCGGAGCGAGCACGACGGGGCACGTTGCCATGAGCAGTGTGGAAGTTAAGAGATCATCAGCGCGCCCACTAGCCACGCGCGCCAGAAAGTCTGCAGTAGCAGGAGCCACCACAATGACGTCCGCATCCTGCCCGATTCGTACGTGCTGCACCTCATCAACGCGCGAAAAAACATCAGTGTCTACCGGAGCGCCAGACAGCGCCTCAAAAGTGGCCGCACCTACAAACTTCAAGGCGTTTTCTGTCGGAATAACCCGTACTTCAACCCCTTGCTCGCGAAATCCGCGAACAATCTGACAGGCTTTGTACGCTGCGATACCGCCCGAAACGCCAACGACTACCTTGCTCACTTCGTTCATAGCAAAAGAGTGTACGCAAAACCCCGCAGCCGCTTCCATTAGGGAGCCGCTGCGGGGCAAGTGTGTGATATGAGGGTGCGGGGAGTTACATGCCCTCTTCGTGCTCGAGCAAACTCGAGTTGATCTCACGAAGCGCGATCGAAAGCGGCTTCTCACCCGGCTCCGGCGTCACCAATGGCCCGATGAACTCAAAAACGCCCTCGTCTGAGTTCTGGTAGTAGCTGTTGATTTGGCGGGCGCGCTTGGCCGCAAAGATTACCAAGGCGTACTTCGACGAAACCTTCGTCAGTAGCTCATCAATCGGGGGTGCGGTAATACCATCAGGGGTGTCGTATGCTTTTTCTTCCGCGTCGCCCGCAGAGCCATCTTGCAACAGATCGCTGTTGATCGTGCTCAATTCAACCTACTTCTCGTTGTACTTCAATTAATTGTCAGTGTCTCGGCCGTCAGACCCCACAAGAAGGTCCACTATAGCAGCGACAGCGTCATCGATGTTGTCATTGACCACGACGTTGTCGAATTCGTCCTGCGCCGCAATCTCGTTGCGGGCAGTTTCCAGACGACGCTCGATCACCTCTGGCGTCTCCGTGCCCCTGCCAGTGAGTCGCTCTACAAGAATTTCCCACGACGGCGGGGCCAAGAAAACGGTGGCCGCCTCTGGCATCAAGCCTTTGATGTTTCGAGCTCCAACCAAGTCGACTTCGACGAGGACTGGCCGACCAGCCTCCAACGCCTCGCGCACTGGAGAAGCTGGAGTACCGGAGCGCTGGAGCCCTCCATGGATATCTGCCCACTCAAGCATCTCGCCCGAATCAATCTTCTGTTGGAACTCATCAGGCGTAACAAAGAAGTAATCCTTGCCGTCCTGTTCGCCCGGCCGAGGTGCGCGCGTTGTCATTGAGACAGAGAAGTACAGTTCAGGAACTTCTGTGCGCAAGCGCTGCACAACGGTTGACTTCCCTACCGCTGACGGGCCGGCCAGAACTACGAGATTACCGCGTGAAGTGGGAGTCGACACTGGATTAGTCCTCGGAGAAACCAAAGCGCTCAAGCAGGGCACGGCGCTGACGGTCACCCAGACCGCGCAGACGACGCGTCTGTGCAATCTCAAGCTCTTCCATGATCTCGCGAGCCTTCACCTTGCCAACCTTTGGCAGAGCCTCCAGGAGCGCAGAGACCTTGGTCTTACCGATGATTTCATCGGTAGCTGCCTTCTCCAAAACCTCAGCGAGGTTCGTGTCGCCGCGCTTCAGCGAAGCCTTCAGCTCTGCACGCTGCTTACGCGCTTCTGCTGCCTTCTCAAGTGCTGCCTTGCGCTGCTCATCGGTCAACTGTGGAAGTGCCACGGTTTCCTCCATGTAGATAGTAGTTCTATTGCTCCAGTGCTTTGGCACCGGACCGCGATTTACCAGCCCCGATAGTACCGGACTAAGCAAGCGGCTCCGAGCCAGTGTAGCACTAGGAAGTTTTCTTCATGATGTATTGCATGGCGTTTAGCCACGTCAACGCATCGACGCAACTAAACTACCAGCAATTATGCAATCTGGTAAATACGAGCTATCTCTATTGCCAATTCGCCTGGTCAACGGCACGTTTTCGCAGTTCATCTGGGTCCGGACCAGCAGTAAGAATCCCACGTGACATATTGGGATAAAACTGCCCAATTCTCTTCCCCGCGATCTCACGAACGTCGTTAAAGCTAGCCCCTTGTGCGCCAACGCCTGGCATAAGGACTGGCCCAGTAAACCTCGAAAGATCAAGCGCGTATGAGAGCGTCGCCCCCACCACAATCCCCACATCTGAACGGTGCGTGCTATTCAGCGCCTCACAGGCATCAACCATCTGCTGCGCAATTGTTACACCGTCTATCTGTTGAGATTGGAACTCCAGCGCCTCCGGGTTCGAGTTAGCAGCCATAACAAATACTCCTTTCCCATACTCGAAAGCAGTGTTGATTGCAGGGGCAAGGGAACCAACGCCAAGAAACGGAGTCAGCGTGAGGGCATCCACTTCTAGGGGCGATCCCGGTCGAAGCCAAGCGTCGGCATACCCTTGCATTGTCGAACCGATATCCCCTCGCTTCGCATCTGCTATCACAAGCGTTCGTGACTCCCGGAAGCGTTGAATGAGTCGCTCTAGGACGCGGAAGCCTGCGGATCCAAATCGTTCATAGAACGCGACCTGTGGCTTGACCACAGCTGCATGGCCAGCAAACGCCTCAACACAGGCATCGGAAAACGCGGCAAGGCCATCTACGGTATCTGGGAGACCCCACTGTTCAAGGATCTGTGCATGCGGGTCGATGCCCACACACAGCTGCCCGTGTTCACGGGCAGCACTGTGCAAGTCGAGCGCAAAGGACACGGCTACTTATCTCCGTTCTCAGTCCGAGTTTCGGACTCAAGTTCCTGAAGGCTCATGACAGCGATTTCATTGTCACGAAGCGCTTCGATACCTTGGACCGCGGCGGTAACGCCCTGAACTGTCGTCATGAGTGGTACGCCGTGTGCAACGGCTGCGGCGCGGATATCGTATCCGTCGTGGCGTGCACCTGAAGATCCTGCGGGCGTGTTCAGAATCAGGTCAATCTCACCATCGTTAATGCAGTCGACGATCGATTTGCCTTCCGCCCCGTTTCGGACGTCTGAGGCCTTCAATACGATCTCGCAAGGGATCCCATTCCTTCGCAGCATTTGGGCTGTGCCGCCTGTAGCCAGAATCTTGAATCCCATTGTGGAAAGGCGCTGAATTGGGAAAATCAGGGTTCTCTTGTCACGGTTAGCGACAGAAACGAATACTGTGCCTTCCGTCGGAAGTGCGCCAAAGGCTGCTGCCTCAGCCTTCGCGTAGGCAACTCCGAACGACGGCGCTAAGCCCATCACTTCGCCAGTCGACTTCATCTCTGGACCAAGGATGGTGTCGAGCATCGCTCCGTCCGGCCGACGGAAGCGGTTGAACGGCAACACGGCCTCTTTCACTGCGATTGGGTGATCAAGTGGCAGCGAGCCACCGTCGTAGTCACTCGGGATCATCTCTTCGGCCTTCAGCTCTGCGATGGTCGCACCCATCATCACACGAGCAGCCGCCTTGGCTAGGTGTACGCCGGTCGCCTTCGACACGAAAGGAACGGTTCGCGACGCACGCGGGTTGGCTTCAATGACGTAGAGGATGTCGTCTTTCAACGCGAACTGTACGTTCATCAGACCAGTAACGCCGATACCGTGCGCCAACGCCTCTGCAGAACGACGCACCTTTTCAATGTCCTCTGGCCCAATGGTCATCGGAGGCAGTGCACAGGCCGAATCGCCGGAGTGGATACCGGCTTCCTCGATGTGTTCCATGACGCCACCGAGGTAGACGTCCTTACCATCCGAGAGCACGTCGACGTCGATCTCAATCGCGGAATCCAGGAAGCGGTCAACAAGCACAGGGTGATCCGGCGAGAGTTCGGTCGCGCGATTGATATAGTCTTCAAGGCTTTGCTCGTCGTAGACAATCTCCATGCCTCGACCGCCCAGCACGTAGGAAGGACGAACAAGGACGGGGTATCCAATCTCATTTGCTACTCGACGTGCCTCTTCGAAGGAAACGGCGGTACCGTACGCTGGCGCAGGCAGTTTGGCAGCGTCGAGCACCTTGCCAAACTCGCCCCGGTCTTCCGCGGAATCGATGGCTTCGGGGCTAGTTCCGACTACCGGCACCCCGGCGTCGGCGAGTCGCTGCGCGAGCCCGAGTGGCGTCTGACCACCCAACTGCACGATAACGCCTGCAACCGTGCCAGACAGAGACTCAGCGCGATAGATCTCCATGACATCTTCGAATGTCAGAGGCTCGAAGTAGAGCCTGTCAGCCGTGTCGTAGTCAGTGGAAACGGTCTCCGGGTTGCAGTTGATCATCACTGTCTCGTAGCCAACCCGCGAGAGCTCCAGCGCGGCGTGGACGCACGAGTAGTCAAACTCTATGCCTTGACCGATGCGGTTCGGGCCGGAGCCCAGGATCAGCACCTTCTCCTTATCGGAGGAGGCAACCTCAGACTCTGCCTCAGGATCCCATTCGTAAGCGGAGTAATGATACGGCGTCTGTGCTTCGAACTCACCCGCGCAAGTATCAACGGTCTTGTATACAGGGTGGACGCCAAGAGACCACCGGAGCGAACGTACGCCATCTTCACCGGCTAACTCAGGGCGAAGGTCAGCAATCTGTGCATCAGAGAGCCCGAAAACCTTCGCTTCACGGAGCAGCTCAGCGTCGAGAACGGGGGCGTCGATTAGCGCCTGGCGGAACTCAACGAGCGCTGCCAACTCAGCGAGGAACCACGGGTCAATCCCACTAGCTTCGTAGACCTGCTCGATGCTCGCGCCCAAGCGCAGCGCGAGTTCAACATCGTACATGCGCTTGTCGGTCGGGACGCGCAGATCCTGGAGGACAGCATCCACATCATTCTCACGACCCTCAGCAAAGTAGCTATCCGGCTTCGTCCAGAAACCGTTCGGCTTCTCTTCCATTGACCGCATGACCTTATTCAAGCCTTGGATGTAGTTGCGCCCAATGCCCATCGCTTCGCCAACAGCCTTCATCGAGGTGCCCAACGTCTCGTCTGATCCAGGGAACTTCTCGAACGTAAAGCGAGGCATCTTGACGATGACGTAGTCGAGCGTCGGCTCAAACGCGGCTGGGGTCACCCCGGTGATGTCGTTTTGAATCTCATCCAGCGTGTAGCCAATAGCCAGCTTGGAGGCGATCTTTGCAATCGGGAAGCCCGTCGCCTTCGACGCAAGAGCCGAAGAGCGAGAGACACGTGGGTTCATCTCAATTGTGATGATGCGCCCGTCAGTAGGGTTCACCGCGAACTGAATATTGCAGCCACCCGTATCGACGCCCACTTCGCGGATAATGGCGATACCCTGATCACGCATGGTCTGGAACTCCCGATCCGTCAGCGTCATAGCCGGCGCGACGGTGACAGAGTCACCTGTGTGGACACCAAGCGCATCAACGTTCTCGATTGAGGCGACCACTATGACGTTGTCATTGCGGTCGCGGACAAGCTCAAGCTCGAACTCTTTCCAGCCGAGAATAGACTCCTCGATCAGCACATTTGCCTCCGGGGAGGCGTCAAGTCCTCCACCTGCGATGCGGTCAAGGTCCTCCATAGTGAACGCAAGACCAGAGCCAAGACCGCCCATGGTGAAGGAAGGACGGACAACGACCGGAAGCCCAAGCTCCTGGACAGTCTCGTGGACTTCATCCATCGAGTAGCACACACGTGAGCGGGCAGATTCACCGCCGATCTTCTCGACGATGTCCTTGAACTTCTGCCGATCCTCACCGCGCTCAATTGCATCGATGTTTGCGCCAATAAGCTCCACGTTATGCTTTGCCAGGATACCCTGGCGCTCAAGTTGGATCGCTGCGTTCAAGGCAGTTTGACCGCCGAGCGTTGGCAGAATCGCATCGACTGGATGCCCCTGCTCTGCTTCACGGGCCAAGATCATGTCGATGTAGCTTGGGTCAATCGGCTCAACATAGGTGTGATCCGCAAACTCCGGGTCCGTCATGATCGTTGCCGGGTTCGAGTTAATGAGCGTGACTCGTAGCCCTTCTTCCTTCAGGACGCGACAAGCCTGCGTCCCCGAGTAGTCAAACTCGCACGCCTGGCCAATAACGATTGGCCCGGAGCCAATAACCATCACATGGTTGATATCTTCGCGCTTCATTGTGTGAATCTCCTCTAATGCTGGTTACTGGTTGTTCGGGCTTTTCGAGTCCATCAACGAGATGAACTGGTCAAACAGCGGGTTCGCATCGTGCGGTCCGGCGGCTGATTCGGGGTGATACTGCACGGAGTACGCCATGTTGTTGTCCAATGCCACGCCTTCGACGGTGCCGTCGTTGAGGCAGACATGTGTGATGGAAGCCGGGCCGAAATCTGTCTCGAATGTGTCGCCTTCCTTGCCGCGGAGGGCGAAACCGTGATTTTGGCTCGTGATATCAATCTTTCCCGTGCGCAGGTTCTTCACCGGAACGTTGACTCCCCGGTGGCCGTAGCGCAGCTTGTACGTCTCGAGGCCAAGCGCACGACCTAAGATTTGGTTACCGAAGCAGATCCCGAAGAACGGAATCTCAGCAGCGATAATATCGCGAACAATCGCCACCATTTCGTCTGCGGTGGATGGGTCTCCTGGACCGTTCGAGACGAACACACCATCCGGTCGGTACTGTTCAATATCCTTTAGCTGAGTATTTGCCGGCACCACGACGGTCTCAATGCCCCGTTGTGCAAACTGCATAGGCGTAGCAGTCTTAATACCCATGTCGTAGGCGACGACGGTGTAACGCTTCTCGCCTTCAGCGGGGATAGTGTACGGCTGCTTCGTCGAGACCTCTTCGCTGAGGTCTGCCCCAGCCATCGCAGGCTGCTCGTTCACCAGCTTCACTAGCTCATCGACTGGACGCTCGGTGTCTCCACCGACGAAAATTCCTGCCGCAATAGAGCCGTGATTGCGGAGATGACGCACCAGAGTACGAGTGTCCACCCCGTAGACGCCCGGGATACCTTCGTTTTCCATCTGTTCTGCAAGGCTGCGCTTTGCGCGCCAGCTCGAGTGCACGGTGGAAAGATCGCGGATCACAAGGCCAGCAGCCCAGATCTTGTTGTCGTGGGACTCATTGTCTTCGTCGTTCCAACCGGTGTTGCCGATCTGTGGGGCTGTAAGGGTCACGATCTGCTTGTGGTAGGACGGGTCAGTCATCGTTTCCTGGTACCCCGTCATCGCGGTGCTAAACACTGCCTCTCCGAAGACCTGCTTCTTCGCCCCAAATGAGAAGCCTCGAAAAACCTTTCCGTCGCCAAGCACGAGAAGCGCTGGGATACGTTCATTAACCATATTGTTTAGTTCCTTTACTCGTTATCAGCTTGGTACGTAATAGCTCCACGCAGCATCGTCATTTTGACCTGCGCATTGAACTGCATTCCCTCGTATGGTGTGTTCGAGGCTTTCGACGCCAACTCTTCCGGCTCTACCGTCCACGGCGAATTCGGGTCGACCAAGGTGAGGTTTGCTGGTTCGCCAGCAGTAATCGGTCTCCCCTGGTCCTCCAGCCTCAAAATCTCAGCTGGTCTCTCACTCATTACCTTTGCGACGAACCGCCAGTCCGCCAACCCCGCTTCAACGAAGACACGCGCAATGATTGCCAGCGATGTCTCGAGCCCCAGCATGCCTGGCTTCGCGTGTTCAAACTCCACACACTTTTCTTCCGAACCGTGCGGGGCATGGTCCGTCGCAACTACGTCAATAATCCCGTTCAGCAAAGCGTCACGAAGCGCAATTGTGTCTCTGTGCTCACGCAGCGGCGGGTTTACCCGGAAGTTTCCGTTAAACGTCTCCAGCTTCTCATCTGTCAACAGCAGATGGTGCGGTGTAACCTCCGCCGTAATCTTTGAGGAATGCTGCTTCGCCAGGCGCAAGAGCTGAACAGTTCCTTCCGTCGAAGCGTGGCAGACGTGGAGACGTCCGCCGTAATCGCGCGACATGATCATGTCCCTGGCGACAATCGATTCTTCAGCTACGCGCGGCCATCCACGAAGGCCCAGCTTCGCAGCCATTGGCCCTTCGTGAGCGCTGGCGTCTTCAGTCAGACGGTGATCCTCGGCGTGTTGTGCGAGCAGCACATCATATGCTTTCGCATATTCAATTGCGCGCCGCATGATTTGTGGATCGTTTACGCATTTTCCGTCGTCCGAGAACATACGAACATGGGACTTCGACATCAATCCCATCTCGGTGAGCTGCTTGCCCTCAAGCCCTTGCGTGATAGATCCAACCGGGTACACGTCGCACTTACCGTAGCTTTGCCCCTTGTTCCACACCGCTTCAGCAAGGAATGGCTGGTCAATCACCGGCCGCGTATTAGCCATCGTAAACACGGCTGTAAAACCGCCCTTCGCAGCTGCGTCGGAACCTGTGGCGATGGTTTCCGTATCTTCCCGGCCCGGCTCACGGAGGTGGACGTGCATGTCCACCAGGCCAGGCAGCAGCACCCAACCCTGACCATCTAGTACTTCGTCAGCCTTCGAGGTATCGACGTCTTCCCCTACCGAAGCAATCTGCCCATCTTTGATCAGGACGTTTACGGTGGATTCGCCGTATGGCCGAACGTTTGTCAATGCAATTACTGACATTTCTAGCTATCCTCTCCAGCCAACAAAGCGAACAGCACAGCCATTCGCGTATAAACACCATTTGAGACCTGCTGCAGTACAGCAGTATTTTCGCGGTCTGCAACATCAAAGTTGATTTCCATACCGCGCAGCATTGGGCCCGGGTGCATGATGATGGCGCCGGGTTTCATTTGCTGTGCTCGCTGTTTGCTGAGTCCGAACAGCGTGGCGTACTCGCGGTGCGATGGGAAAAACCCGCCATGCATACGCTCTGCCTGAACGCGCAGCATCATTACAACGTCCGCGTCTGGAATCTCGGCATCAAAGTCGTAACTGATACGGCATGGCCAGTACTCCGCCCCAACTGGCAACAGGGTTGGTGGTGCAACGAGTACGACATCCGCGCCAAGCTTCGACAGCAGTTGCACGTTGGAGCGTGCGACCCTTGAATGCAAAATATCGCCGACAATGATGATTTTCTTGCCGGCGATTTCACCAATCTTCTGACGCATTGTTACCGCATCAAGGAGCGCCTGCGTCGGGTGCTGGTTCTGGCCATCGCCCGCATTGACAACAGATACATTAGGAACCCAGTCAGCAATGAGTTTCGCTGCACCAGACGATGGGTGGCGAACGACAATGGCGTCAGCGCCGACTGCAGCGATCGTCGAGGCCGTATCCTTCAGCGACTCGCCCTTCTTCACGGAAGAAGAGGACGCAGAAATATTGATGACGTCAGCGCTCATCCACTTACCTGCAGTCTCGAATGAGGAGCGCGTGCGCGTTGAATTCTCGTAAAACAGCGTGAAGATCGTACGTCCACGCAGCGTTGGGAGCTTTTTAATCTCGCGACCCTCGAGGGTTTCTCGGAACCGATCTGCCTCATCCATGATGAGGTGAATGTCGTTAACGCTGAGATCGTCGATCGAAATCAGGTGCTTCATTCGGTGGTGACCTCCTTGGTCAGCGTCACCGCATCGATGTCATCAATTGGGGTCAGAGACACCGTGACATCTTCAGCAATGGCGGTTGGAATGTTCTTGCCAACGTAGTCGGCGCGAATTGGTAGTTGGCGGTGTCCACGATCAACTAGGACTGCAAGCTGAATAGTGCGTGGTCGACCAAGATCTCGCAACGAATCGAGTGCCGCGCGGATGGTCCGACCGGAAAACAAAACATCATCTACGAGGATTATGGTTGCGTTATTGATCTCAACCGGAATGTTCGTCGGCATTAGCGCCCTATGAGGCTTGTCTCGGAGATCGTCTCGGTACAGCGTAATATCCAGGCTGCCTACGGGGACGGTGATCCCGGTAAAAGACTGAATCGCATCCGCGATCCGCTCTGCTAGTGGCACTCCCCCCGAAGGAATACCCAATAGGACTGGAGTGTCTGAAGACTCCGAATCAAGCGCATTCTTTTCAATGATCTGGTGCGCGATGCGTGCAATTGTTCGCTCAACGTCACGCTCATTTAATAGCGCAGACGTCACGCGTTGCTTGTCACTCATCGAACCTCCTTCCCCGCCTCGCTGTGCGGAATTTAAAGGATGTCGAAATTGGTATTTGTCTATGCTGAGACTGGTCAGAATTTTAGCACCTTCACAAAGGCGTCTCGCTATATCAGTCAATAATTCTCTTTACTAGATTGCTCGCTTCCCCTATACAGGTGTACCCGCCAAGTTTTCTGAGGATTCCGCATAGGTAGTTGGCCGACGAATGATTGGTAGGGTTGGAACAATGACGACGCAACAAATCCCTGAACAGCCCAGTCCGGTTTCGCTTGCAGATGTTGCAGCCATTTTTGAAAATGAGGACCTTGAGTACCGCATTGAAGAAAATATTTTGCGAAGCGGATTCGTCAACTGCGCGACTGTGTGCGCTTTGGATGATAGTTATCTGATTTTCGAATCCATTTGGCGCGGTGCTGTGCCACAAGAAATGGCTTCACACTTGCTCTTGGCAATGAACGAACATAACCAAACCCACTTTGCGCCAACCTTGCGTTTCTTCGAAAACGAAACAGGAAGCGATGCACCATCACTGGCGGTGAGCGCAATCCGTACGACAGACGTCACAAACGGGTTAACACCAGATCAATTGGGCGCATTTATAGTCACATCGATCGAATCAACACTGCAGGCTTTTGATTTTCTGGAAACGTCATTTCCTACGTTAGTGAACTGGAAGGATCCCCACGTTGAGCACTAGTACTTCTACCCCCCAGGTAACGATCGAACGCATCATTGAACAAATGCGGGGTCACGGCATCGAACTGTCCGATGATCCGACAGGGCGCGTCGCGCATGCAAACCTGAATGATTTCCATGTCTTGTTTGTACTCCTGGACACCGTGTTGATCGTCCGCGCCGATGCCGAAACAGACGTTCCTTCCGACTCCACAGATCCCTCACTCTATCTCGCCGCGAACCAGACGAACTCTTCGCTGCTCGGTTGCCGCGCGGTTGTGGCAAACAGAGGGGAGACACTAGTTGTCCGTTCTGAAAGCGAGATACACGTTGCCGCGGGCATGACCGATGAACAACTTTCGAGTGCTCTCCGCCGTAGTGTCGACCAGGTGCTCTATGCACAAAATATGATGAAAGTGCTATCAGAAACGATCGCTGAAGCCGCCCAACGCGGAAACTAAAAAGTGGGAGGCAACGCGTTGATTCGTTGCCTCCCACTTTTTTACAGCGGAAAACTCGTTAAGCTTCCTCGCCCTCCTGACCGTCAGCAGGTTCTTCTGCGTGAGTCTGAGACATTGGAGCATTTTCAGATTGCGATTGAATTACTCCGTCGAGCACCGCGTGGATATACGGTGCCGCTTTCGCACCTGAGTATTGCGTAGCTAATTCAGCCGCATTCGAGATCGTGATTGGGGCATCAACCTCTGCGTTGAACAGGATCTCCCAGATACCTACGCGCAAGATCTGCCGATCCACTGCGGGGATTCGATCCAACTCCCAATCGCTGCTGAGAAACTTCTCGATTGCGTCGTCAATATCATCGAGCTGAAGGGCCACGCCCTCCACGATGGTCCGGGTATACGGAGCCACCGGGGCAATTTGATTCAGCGGGTTCTGAGACAGCGTCTCTCGGTCTTCGACAATAGCAACCGGGTCGATGTCTCTAGCTTCGGCTTCAAAGAGGATATCGACGGCTCTACGACGCGCACGGTATCGTGCGCCATGGCGTTTGAAATTCTCCATTAGTTGTTCACACGCGAAAGGTATTCACCAGTACGCGTATCAACCTTCACTACATTACCGGTCTCAAGAAACAGTGGGACCTGAATTTCGGCGCCGGTCTCCAGGGTTGCAGGCTTGGTGCCACCGGTGGAGCGATCGCCCTGCAGACCCGGCTCGGTGTGCTCGACCTTGAGATCGACCGAGATCGGTAGTTCTGCAAACAGTGCGTCGCCCTCGTAGAACGAGACCTGGACATGCATGTTTTCCAGCAGGAACTTTGCGGCATCACCGAACTTCTCTTCTGGAAGCTCGAACTGCTCAAAGGTCTTGTCGTCCATGACCACGTAGTTGGTTCCGTCGTTGTACAGGTAGGTCATGTCACGGCGGTCAACCGTTGCCGTGTCAACCTTAACGCCAGCGTTCCAGGTCTTGTCCACGGTTTTGCCGGAGACAACATCCTTCAACTTAGTACGAACGAAAGCTGGGCCTTTACCGGGCTTCACATGCTGGAACTCAACAATCTGCTGGAGTTTCCCATCTACCAACAGAACCAAACCGTTTTTAAAATCAGCAGTAGTTGCCACTTGAAGCCTTCCTTCTTTCTAACAATAGATGTGCTCTCGCAATCACAATTATGCTACAGCACGATGAGTTCCTTGGGGAACTGGGTGATAATACGTGGTGCACCGCTGGTGATAATCAGGGTGTCCTCAATTCGGACACCTCCCTTCCCAGGAACGTAAATACCCGGTTCGATGGTCAAGGTCATCGATGGTTCTAGCTCTCCAGTGCCAGTCAGCGCCGCGTATGGTCCCTCGTGCACATCCAACCCGATACCGTGACCCGTCGAGTGCACGAAGTATTCGCCGTAGCCCGCGTCTTCAATGATGCTTCTACATGCTTTGTCTACGTCGACTAACTTCGCACCTGCAACAGCCGCCTCGACACCTGCTTGCTGGGATTCACGAGTAACCTCGTAGATTTCGCGGAGAAACGCAGAAGGTTCCCCCACCGCAAATGTTCTTGTCATGTCGGAGTTGAATCCTGCACGGTACATTCCGAAATCAATCGTGACAAAGTCACCGTCTTCGATCACGCGGTCAGAGGCACCATGGTGTGGCTTAGCCGAATTCAAACCCGACGCGACAATCGTGTCAAAGCTCGGGCGATCAGCGCCAAGCAATCGCATCCGGTATTCCAAGTTGGCAGCGACTTGGCGCTCTGACTGTCCTGCTGCGAGCTCACCGGCGTCAACTAGTTCGCGAAGCGCTGTCGATGCCAGCTCCGCGGCCTCAGCCAAGCGTTGAAGCTCCAGTTCATCTTTCACTAACCGAATTCCCTCGATTTGTTGCGTGACAGGCACCAAGGTCACGCCTTCAGGACAAGCCTGCTTCAGAGCTTCAAGCTGCGATGCACTGACATAGTCTGCTTCGTACCCAACGCGGTGTCCCTCTACAACTGCGCTCAGCAGTTCGGTGGCGACTTTTCGAGTGATCGTCGCCTCGATATCAGGAACTTCTTCTGCGACCTGCGTCGCATATCGCCCGTCTGTTGTGATACGGGCTGAGCGGTCTTTGGAGATCAATAGCGCACCATTGGAACCAGAGAACCCAGACAAGTAACGGACATGCGTCAAATGGGTTACTAACATGTCGTCGATCCGGTGACCAGCTAAAAGAGACGCCAGCTTACGGCGCCGGTTTTCAAATCGAGTATCTGCTAAACCCATTGAGACTCCTTCAAGTCGTTGATAAATACTTGCATTGCAAGCTCGTAACCTTCCAGACCAAGACCGGCAATTACGCCACGCGCTACCGGCGACAAATACGAATGGTGTCGGAAGGCCTCACGCGCGTAAATATTCGAAATGTGCACTTCCACAAACCCCGGACCGTCTCCCAACTCAACGACAGCATCGCGCAGCGCCACTGATGTATGCGTAAAACCGCCCGGATTAATGATGACAGGCCATTTACTGTCAGCCGCCTCGTGCACCCAATCGATCAAGTCGCCCTCGTGGTTGGACTGACGAACCTCAACATCCACGCCTGCCGCTGTAGCCTTGCTCTGCAGCCGCTGTGTGAGTGTCTCCAAGGTTTCGGCGCCATAGATTTCGGGCTGCCGCTTGCCGAGTCTATCCAAGTTTGGTCCGTTGAGAACAAGGATCATCATCGCGCTAGTCCCCCATCATGGCTTCGTAAGCAGCACGCATCTCTTCTTTGGTGGCATCTTCGATTCGTGTACAAGAACCGATACCATCGAGTACCACGAACCGAATGTGCCCGTTCTTATTCTTCTTATCGCGGGTCATTCCCTCATAGAGCTCATCGAACACGCCATGCTCGTAGCGCGTTGGCAACCCAGCCGCTTCAAGGATCGTACGGTGTAGCGAAACAACCGATTCGTCGATAAGTCCCCGCTGCAGCGCAAGGTACGCAACGAACATCATTCCCACAGCAACAGCATTTCCGTGCCGCCAACGGTACTGCTCGCGTCGCTCGATTGCATGACCAAGCGTGTGCCCATAGTTCAAGATTTCACGGAGTCCCGACTCTTTGAGGTCCTCGGAGACGACGCCTGCTTTGACAGCGACAGAGCGCTCGATGAGCTCAGGCCAGTGACGAGAGGCACCCTCCTGAAATAGATCCAAAATCTTTGGGTCAGCGATAAAACCCGTCTTGATCAACTCCGCGGAGCCAGACACGATCTCTTCTTCTGGAAGGGTGTACACGCGTTCCAAGTCGATGAAGACGCCCTTCGGCTCATGAAATGCACCGACCAGGTTCTTACCTTCCGCTGTGTTCATCCCAGTCTTCCCGCCTACTGCGGCGTCCACCATTGCTAGCAATGTAGTTGGGACATGCACGACGTCAATGCCACGCATCCAAGTAGCAGCGATAAATCCACCCATATCAGTTGCTGCACCGCCGCCCACAGTGACCACGGCGTCCTGCCTCGAGAAACCGGCACGCCCAAGAACATCCCAAAGTTCACTTGCAACCGCAATGCTCTTGCCGTCCTCCGCATCAGGGACGGCCGCCAGGTGGGGGTCAATGTTATTGTTTTCTAAGTCTTGCGCGATACTTCGTGCAACGGCAGCTAGCGGAGGCTGATGCACGATCAGAGCCTTTCTCGCCCCGAGCGCCTGCACGTGATTACCGACCATCATAGTTGTGTCGTGGTCGATGAAGACCTGATACGGCTGGGGCCCACAAACATCCACTACTGCCATGACTTGCCTCTCTTGTCTCTAGGAATCGTTCTATTCGCTATCGATGACGCCTAACACTTCAGCAACGATGCGCTGTGGCGGACGATCGTCAGTGCGGACGCGGTAGTCAGCAACCTCGCGGTAGAAAGGCTCACGTTCAGTAAGCAACGCCTGGTAACGCGCTTCAGGGTCTTCTGCTGCCAGCACTGGACGAGTCCCGTCTCCTGCAGTCCGTCGAGTGCCCTCTTTCACCCCGACGTCAACCCACACGACAAGGTGGTTTTCTAACAGAGCTCTCGTCTCAGGCCGAACCACAGCGCCACCGCCTAGGCTCACAACGCCCTTGCTCCCTAATACCTGCTTCACAACCTCGTGCTCAAGATCACGAAACGCATCCTCCCCCAACGATGCATAGACTTCACCGCACGGTTTACCTTCAGCTTGCTCGATTATCGAATCAGAATCCACGAACTGAAGGTTCAATGCCCTCCCTAATCGACGCCCAATCGTCGTCTTCCCAGCGCCTGGAGGGCCAACAAGCACGACTTTTGGAATACCGGACTCGCACGACCCTAGAACCTCGTCTATGGCTGGTCGGGAACCTGTATCTGCGTTCACAGTCATCCTTTCTTTGCGGACTACTCCCCATCAAAACGGAAGCGCTGCGCAACGTATTGCTGATACGACGCAATATTACGCCTCAACTCGTCGAGACTGTCCCCACCGAACTTTTTCAATGTCGCTTCCGCAAGCACAAGTGCCACCATCGCCTCTGCAACCACGCCTCCCGCTGGGACAGCACAGATATCGGATCGCTGGTGAATACCTGTGGCCTCCGCTCCGGTAGCCATATCGATAGATTGCAGCGCGCGAGGCACCGTAGAAATCGGCTTGAAGGCAGCTCGCACACGAAGCTGCTCACCGTTGGTCATACCACCCTCAAGGCCACCGGCTCGGTTAGACAGCCGCTGAACCCGGCCATCTTTCAACGTAATTTCGTCGTGCGCTTGCGACCCTCTACGCGTAGCAGTCTCAAAACCATCTCCAATTTCAACGCCCTTCACGGATTGAATGCTCATCAGCGCGCCCGCAAGTTGAGCGTCGAGGCGTGCTTCCCCAGAGATGTGGGAGCCCAGGCCGATTGGGAGGCCGTCGACAATTACTTCGACGACTCCGCCCAAGGTGTCCCCTGCTTTCTTTGCGGATTCGATACACGCAACCATCGAGGCTTCTGCTTCCTTGCTTGCGGCACGTACCGGGGAGGCGTCGATAGCATCAATGTCAGCAAAGGAAGGCAACACGTCACAATCAGGCACTGAGTCCCCAATTGAAACCACGTGCGAAAACACCTCAACGCCCAGGGCCTCACGCAAAAGCGCACGCGCAACCGATCCTGCGGCGACTCGCGCAGCCGTTTCACGTGCTGACGAACGCTCAAGCACAGGTCGTGCCGAATCGAATCCGTATTTGATCATGCCAGGAAGATCCGCATGCCCGGGTCGCGGCCGAGTCAACTTTGCACCACGCCCAGACGACATAGCCTTCTGTACATCTTCATTCGAAGTATCCAATGGATGCGGAGACATAATCGTCGTCCACTTTGGCCACTCTGTATTGCCGATCTGAATCGCAATCGGGCTGCCAATCGTGGTGCCGTGCAGAACTCCAGCGAGCAGCTCCAGCTTGTCTTGCTCAAACTTCATCCGCGCGCCGCGTCCGTACCCGAGACGGCGACGAGCGAGCTGATGTGCGATCTCCTGCTCAGTAATTGGCACGCCAGCAGGCATATCCTCAACAAGTGCGATCAGGGCTTGGCCGTGGGATTCTCCGGCAGTGGTCCAGCGAAACATGATGGCTATTCTGTCACACTTCTCATGAGAAGATGCAGTTTCCGGCATAGATTCCAATTACTGCCCAACTCGCCAATAGCATCGACGGGCCATGTGGAACACGGTGAGACCTTACGAGTAACGCGAAACATACCGTGCAGAAGCTGCTTATAAACAACGCCGCCATAACACCGATGAATCCACCAGCCGCTGCCGAAGCAACGCCCAGTGGAAGCGCGAGTTTGATGTCACCACCACCAATGCCCTGTCCAAACAGCAAATAGGTGGCAGGCCAAAGCATACCCACAGATAAGAAAGGCTCGAACGCGACGGCAATGACAGCTACAACGCACAGTGGCAACGTGAGCCAATTAGGCAACCTCGTGTATTTCAGGTCGTACCAGCATGTCAGTATCGACCAGGCCAACCCCAGAGCGACCGCGCCCCAAACAGCTCCCCCCGCCATCTTCTAGTGACTTTGCTGCTCTAACGCGGTCCAATGCTCCACGAGCGCCGTTTCCATTTCTTCACGCGGCGCATTGCGTCCCGTGAACTGTTCGAACTGTGAGAACGCCTGCCCCGCTAGCATCGTCAGCCCCCCGACTGCTTTGTAACCGTTCGCGGCAGATTGGGATACCAGCGGAGTCGGCCACGGATCATATATGACGTCCAGCAACGGGGCGTGAGCCAGCTGCTGAACATAGGGCCGCAGCGTATCTGCGGGGACAGTCGAAACAACCACGTCAGCAGCAGCCGTAACTTTGAATAGATCACCGTCAAAAGATACGAAGTTGCACCTAATGCCTTCCGTCAATCTTCGAAGCTCGCCGCTCCTATCTGAACGATTGATAACAGTAATTTCCTCAACCCCTCGTTCCCGAAGGGCCCAAATCACAGCCCGAGAAGTACCGCCGGCGCCGATCACAACCGCTCGTTGGATATCTGCTCCGCCAAGCAAACGGCGAAGCGCGTACAGCACTCCTTCGCAGTCAGTGTTATCCGCCCGCCACCCCTGGTGCGTGCGGACCAGGGTGTTCGCGGACCCGATCGCAGTTGCCCGATCGGTTGCCCGATCCGCAACCTTTAACGCGGCAAACTTGCCGGGCATCGTAACTGAAAACCCTTGGAAACTCTCGTCCGCCTCAAGCACGACCCTGGGAAGGTCTGCTTCGACGCACTCAATCCTTGTGTAACGCCAATCATCGAGCCCCAGAGCCTTATACCCAGCGTGGTGCAAGACCGGTGAGAGTGAATGCTCAATCGGGGAACCGAGGACGGCTGCTTGGTACATTACTGCTCCCGATTTCCTTCGCGCTGAGAATCGAGAATGCCAGAGTCATACGCGCGCTGCGTATCCTCCAAATGCTTATCAAAAGTGCGGTTAAAGACTGTCGTGCCATCCTTATCGATGGTCACAAAGAACAGCCAATCACCTTCTGCAGGCCGCTCCATCGCCTCAATTGCTTCCATCGATGGTGATGCAATCGGCGTTTGCGGTAGTCCATCCATCGCGTACGTGTTCCAAGGAGTGACCAGCTCACGGTCCTCACGTGACGTCGCAACCTCAACAGAGGGCAACCCATAGTTGACGGTCGAGTCAAACTCGAGACGCATAGGCTCTTTGAGACGGTTCAGGATAACTCGAGCCACCTTATCGAACTCTCCGGCGGGAGCCTCACGCTCAACCAGAGATGCAGCTACGACGAGTTCGTACGGAGTCAATCCAACTGACTTTGCCCTCGTGACTATGTCTGTCGCTTCATACTGCTTTGCAGATCGCGTAATCAAATCAGTGAGCACGGCCTCGGCAGACACCCCTGGATCCACGATGTACTCACCCGGAGCAATAAGTCCTTCAAGACGTTTCGCGTCTCCCGCTCGAGCGTTCACTACCTCGAGTGCCCACTCTGGAACGCCGAGGCTCGCCGGATCCGCATCGGCCGCAACGTGGTGCAGCTCTTCAACAGTAACGCAACCAGGTTTAACTTCCTCACCACAAGAAACTTGCTGAATCATGGACAAGATACCAAGACGCCGTTGCCCACCAACTACGTTGACATCCATGAGCGTTGCACCCCCATAAACCTGTAGTGGCGTCACGCGCTTGGATGGGTCGAGCAGCGCAGCCACGGCGCTGTCCGCACTCATCTCACCTTCCAAGCGGTAGAATCCAGGCTGAATGTTGTCCGAGTCCGCATTATTCGCAGCTGCAGTCTGGAACGCTCCGTTCGAAGCAACAATGCCACGTTCTTCAAGCTCAGGACCCAGCGACGAAATGTTCGAGCCCTCGGGGATCTCGACGACTTGTTCCTCACCATTACCGGTACCGTTAAAATCGGCGTTCGTGCCGTTACGCATCACCGCGATCCAGGCAATCAATCCAATGATCAGCAAGATCGACGTTACGAGCACCGCCGTGCCCCGTGTACGTCGTTTCGAGGTTGTTGGGGTCGTCACGATTGATTCTCCTTGAAGTAATTCGTTCGGCCGTCCAGCCAGGATTGCAAAATCTCAACCGCCGCAGCTTGATCAATCACACTACGACCAGCGCGCTCGTTCACGCCGCTCGCACGCAAGGCGTGAGCTGCAGCAACAGTTGTTAGACGTTCATCAGCCATTCTTACGGGAAGCCCAGATCGTCGCCTAATCCGGAACGCGATCTCTTTCGCGTGTTTGACGCTACGTGAGCCGTGACCTTTTAAATCGCGTGGCAGACCAACAACAACTTCAACGATCTTGTACTCGTCGATGATGTCGATGATTCTATCGATATCTGCTCCGTCGCGATCTTTAAATCCTGTAACACGGGCAACAGTCTCAAGTGGAGTCGCTAGCTTTGCATCACGGTCTGACGATGCGACACCGATACGAACTGTACCGACGTCAATTCCGAGGCGACGTCCCGGCCCGGGATCTTGAACCCCGGGGCGATCGGGCTGCACCGTCATACCATCACTCCAACCGTTTACTCTGTGCCTTCCCTTAAAACCTACTGGTTTTTTGGGACAACGGATATCCAAATACGGCGTGTCGCACTATTGATCCGTGCTTACGGGGCTTAGGCACCAAGTACGTCGCGGATTGCCTTGAAGCCGGCATCGATACCATCAGCGGAAGAGCCGGAGCCCTGAGCAAGGTTCGGCTTGCCGCCACCGCGCCCGTTGACGTATTCACCGAAGGACTTCACAAGTTCGCCAGCCTTGATCCCGCTCTCTACCGCCGCACTGGTAGCCGCAAACACGAACGGCACCTTGCCACCGTTATCAGAGGCCAGCGCAATGACCGCGGCCTCACCTTCCAGCTTGCCGCGTAGGTCGTTCGCCAAGGTGCGAACATCGCCAGCTTCGATACCGTCGGGCAGCTTCGCAGCAATCACCTTGTACGCACCGATGGTCTCTGCGCGGTCCAAGAACTCGCCAGTCTTCGACAGCAACTGCTGACGGTGCAAATTCTCAATCTCTTTTTCAGCAGCTCGGAGCCGCTCTGTGAGCTGCGCAATGCGCTCCGGCAGCTGGCCTGTTGGAGTCTTGAGCTCGGCAGCGAGCCCCGAGGCCAGTGCAGCTTCTTTCGAAAAGTACTGGAAGGAGTCCATGCCGGAGTACGCCTCGATACGGCGTGCGCCAGAGCCAACAGAAGACTCGCCGAGCACAGCAACAGGTCCAATCTGTGACGAGTGCTCAACGTGTGTACCACCGCACAGCTCAATCGAGAACGGCCCGCCGATCTCTACCACCCGCACCTGGTCACCGTAGTTCTCGCCGAATAGCGCCATCGCGCCCATTTCCTTCGCCTTTGATAGCGAAGTTTCGATGGTGTTAACCGCGAAGTCTGCGTCCACCGCCTGGTTCGTAATGGTTGCAATCTCCTGGAGCTGAGCATCAGTCAGCTGTTCGGTGTAGTTGAAGTCGAAACGCAGGTAGCCAGGCTTGTTCATCGAACCAGCCTGGACAGCGGTTGGGCCGAGCACCTGACGTAGCGCAGCGTGAATGAGGTGGGTAGCGGTATGCGCCTGTCGCGCCCCATGACGCCACTTCTCATCAACTTCAGCTTGTACCTGATCGCCGAGGCCAATGCCGCCATGTTCCACGGTTGCCTTGTGCACCCACAGTTTCTTGCCGATCTTCTGCACGTCGTGAACTTGCAACATCGTATCGCCAACGCGAATCAGACCGCGGTCGGCCATCTGGCCACCGGCTTCGGCGTACATCGGAGTGACGTCGAGAATAACCTCGACCTCATCGCCTTCCGCAGCCTCGTTCACCTTGTCACCGTCGCGGACGAGACCGAGGACTCGGGCATCATGCTCAAGTTCTGAATAGCCCACAAACTCGGTCGGGTGATTGTCCACCCACTCCCGATAGAGCGATTCATCAACGTTACGGTGCTTCTTCGCTTTATTGTCAGCCTTCGCCCGAGCTCGCTGCTCCTGCATGGCGGAGTTAAATGCGTCCATATCGACGTCAAGTCCGGCCTCATGCGCCATCTCCAACGTCAAGTCAATTGGGAAACCGTACGTGTCGTGGAGTTCGAATGCCTGCTGGCCAGGCAGAGTCTTCGCTCCGGATGCACGCAGTTGCTCGACTGTTTCGTCGAATCGGTGTGTACCGGATTCGAGGGTCTTCAAGAAGGCACGCTCTTCAGCCAAAGCAACCCGCAGGATACGTTCCCGGTTCTTCGCGATCTCCGGGAACGACGGCGTCATTGTATCCATAATGGTGTTCATAAAGACCTCAAGCACGTTCCCAGTTGCGCCTAGGAGACGTGCAGAGCGAACAATTCGGCGCAGCAAGCGGCGCAGAATGTAACCGCGCCCCTCGTTCGACGGCGTAACACCATCGAGAATGATCATCATGCCTGTACGCGAGTGGTCCGCAATCACGCGGAACCTTACATCATCTTCGTGCACTCCTGCGTCGTACTTAGTGCCGGTAAGCTCAACTGCCGCGTCAATAACCGGGCGGAGCAGATCTGTTTCATACACATTGTCGACGCCCTGCAGCAGGCAGGCAACGCGTTCGATGCCTAGCCCGGTATCGATGTTCTTCTTTGGCAACTCTCCGACGAGCTCAAAGTTGCCCTTCTTGTCGCCCTCACCGCGAATCGACTCCATGAAGACCAAGTTCCAGATCTCCATGTAGCGGTTATCGTCAGCGATTGGCCCGCCCTCTTTACCGTATTCAGGGCCACGGTCATAGTAGATCTCCGAGCACGGACCACACGGCCCAGGAATACCCATGGACCAGAAGTTGTCCTCCATGCCCATTCGCTGGATATGCGACGGATCTACCCCGATCTTGTTTTCCCAAATCGAAGCAGCCTCGTCGTCATCCAGATACACCGTCACCCACAGCCGCTCTGGGTCGAGGCCGTAACCGCCATCCTCTACGCTGCCCGTCAGCAGCTCCCATGCGTGAGTAATCGCGCCTTCCTTGAAATACTGGCCGAAGGAGAAGTTGCCGGCCATCTGGAAAAACGTATTGTGGCGAGTCGTGATACCTACTTCTTCAATATCAAGCGTTCTCACGCACTTTTGAATCGAAGTCGCTTTCCCATGTTCAAAGGGAGGGTTCTGTTGGCCAAGAAAATACGGCTTGAACGGAACCATGCCCGCATTCACGAACAGCAGTGTCGGATCGTCCAAGATAAGCGATGCGCTCGGAACTGGTGTATGTCCTGCACGAACGAAGTGCTGCGTAAAGCGCTCACGAATCTCATGGGTTTGCACGGAGTAGTTTCCTTTCAAGTTCGAATCAATCTCGAACTACTCTACCCCTCAACCACGTACTAACCTACGCAGCCTACCCAAGAACCCGGAAATTCTTCGCTCGTCACCGTGGTCCGTTGGTGTGTAGTAGACCGCATCCTCTAAGCCGTCGGGAATGTACTGTTGTTGTACTACCCCCTTCGGGTCATCATGCGGGTAGACATAACCGACTGCATTGCCCATCGCTTTCGCGCCCTCATAATGCCCGTCCCGTAAATGCGCTGGAACCGGGCCAATCTTTCCCGCGCGCACGTCCTCCTGGGCGCGCGTAATCGCCTGAATCACTGCTGGCGATTTTGGCGCGGTAGCCAAATGAATCGTCGCTTGTGCAAGTGTCAGTCGACCCTCAGGCATCCCGATCAGCTGTACCGCCTGCGCTGCGGCAACTGCAGTTTGCAACGCTGATGGATCGGCCATACCAATGTCCTCCGAAGCATGAATGACCAGCCTGCGGGCTATAAAGCGAGGATCCTCACCAGCTTCAATCATCCGTGCCAAATAGTGCAACGCTGCGTCGACATCTGAGCCTCGAATCGACTTGATGAATGCGGAAACTACGTCGTAGTGCTGGTCGCCGTCCCGGTCGTAACGCACCACCGCACGGTTCACGCTTTCCCTCACGACATCAAGAGTGATTGTCTCCCCCGGTTCGACTGATGCTGCAGCTGCCTCCAAGTACGTCAAACTGCGGCGTGCATCTCCACCCGCCAAGGCTATGAGTTGCGCTCGCGCGTCGTCGGCAAGCTTCACGGAACCCGCGAGCCCACGTTCGTCTTGTATCGCTCGATCAATCACCACGCCGAGGTCTTCAGCCGATAAGGATTCAAGTTTCAGAAGCAACGAGCGTGAAAGCAGCGGGGCTACCACGCTAAATGAGGGATTCTCCGTCGTAGCCGCTACAAGCAACACCGTGCGATTCTCGACGGCAGCTAACAGCGCATCCTGTTGAGTCTTAGAAAACCGATGAACCTCGTCAATAAACAGGACCGTGCTCTCACCCGAGATCAAATCTCTACGCGCTGCATCGATGACCGCGCGGATCTCCTTCACCCCTGAAGACAGTGCAGAAAGACCAACGAAGTTTTGCCCCATTGTTTTAGCGATCAACGAAGCGATGGTTGTTTTACCAGTACCGGGTGGACCGTAAAGTATCACTGAGGCTGCACCCGATCCTTCTACAAGCCGGCGTAGAGGTTTGCCCTCGGAAAGAAGGTGTTGCTGCCCAGCAACTTCATCCAAACTCTGAGGGCGCATTCGGGCAGCGAGGGGTGCACCGTGACCTGCTGCAAAAAAGTCTGAGCCACGTTGTGCGCCACCATCATTGGCAGTCTGCTGGCCACTAGTCGGTAAGGAGTTACCGAATAGATCACCCTGCGACATGTTTACTCTCCTCAAAAACTACCGCTCAGTCCCGGCAGGCCGACCACCTGTGAGAAAAGCCGGAGCTCCAACAACCTACACGGTTGCCGACGCTCCGGCACGCGTTTGTTTCATTGCGCCGGCTCATCCGTGCGCAATGTCGACGCTACTTCTTCGGCTTAAAATCAACGCCAGTCTCTTTACGCTGCTCGTCTGGAATAGGCGCAGGCGCATCCGTCAGTGGGTCTACGCCGCCGCCGGACTTCGGGAAGGCAATGACGTCACGAATGGAGTCAAACCCGCCAAGCAAGGACACAATGCGGTCCCAGCCGAATGCGATGCCGCCGTGCGGTGGCGCACCGTAAGCAAATGCCTCAAGCAGGAAGCCAAACTTCTCCTTGGCTTCTTCCTCGGTGATGCCCATGACTTCGAAGACACGCTGCTGGACGTCTCTCTCGTGAATACGAATGGATCCGCCACCGATTTCGTTGCCGTTGCAGACAATGTCGTATGCGTATGCCAGAGCTTCGCCTGGGTTCTTCTCGAAGTCTGCCTTGAATTCTGGCTTCGGCGAGGTAAACGCGTGGTGCACAGCGGTCCACTTCGAGTGGCCAAGCGCAACGTCTCCGGAGGCAGTAGCGTCAGCGGACGGCTCGAACATCGGAGCATCAACCACCCAAGTAAACGCCCAATCGCCTTCCTTAATCAGGCCAAGCTTGCGAGCGATTTCCCCTCGCGCTGCGCCGAGCAATGCACGGGCACTCTTCGCGTCACCTGCTGCAAAGAAGATGCAGTCACCAGGCTTCGCACCGACGTGTGCTGCAATGCCGGCCTTCTCTTCCTCAGTGATGTTCTTCGCAACAGGACCACCGAGCTCGCCATCCTCCTGCACCAAGATGTACGCCAGGCCCTTCGCGCCGCGCTGCTTTGCCCAATCCTGCCAGGCATCAAGCTGACGGCGGGGCTGAGAAGCGCCACCATCCATGACAACGGCACCAACGTAGTCATTCTGGAAGACGCGGAAAGTCGTGTCTTTGAAAAACTCAGTGCAGTCCACTAGCTGAATATCGAAACGAAGGTCCGGCTTGTCCGAGCCGTACTTCTCCATCGCGTCTTTGTATGTCATGCGCGGGATCGGAGTTGAGACCTCGTAGCCGATCAGCTTCCACAACTCAACAACGATCTGCTCCGCGAGAGCGATGATGTCATCCTGGTCGATAAAGCTGGCCTCGATATCGAGCTGTGTGAACTCCGGCTGGCGGTCCGCACGGAAGTCTTCGTCGCGGTAGCAGCGCGCGATCTGGTAGTAGCGTTCCATGCCGCTGACCATCAAAAGCTGTTTGAACAGCTGTGGCGACTGCGGCAATGCGTACCAGGTACCAGGGCGCAAACGGGCCGGCACCAGGAAATCACGCGCACCTTCAGGGGTAGAACGGGTCAACGTTGGCGTTTCAATTTCCGTGAAATCATTCGCATCCAACACCTTACGTGCTGCGCGATTCGCCGCTGCGCGGAGGCGAAGTGCTGCGGCCTGTCGCTCGCGACGAAGGTCAAGGTAGCGGTACTTCAAGCGAGTCTCTTCGCCTACCTCGTTCGAAGAGGCGTCCTCAATCTGGAACGGCAGCGCAGCAGCCTTGTTGAGCACCTTCAGCTCAGAAACGTTGACCTCGATCTCACCCGACGCCAGGTTCGGGTTAGCCGAGCCCTCTGGGCGTGGTTCAACAACACCAGTTACCTGAATGCAGTACTCGCTACGCAAATCGTGCGCAGCTTCAGCGACTTCCGAATCCCTAAAAACCACCTGCGCGTAGCCAGAGCGGTCACGCAAGTCGATAAAAATAACGCCACCGTGGTCGCGCCTACGGCCTACCCAACCTGCCAGCGTGACGGTTTGTCCTTCAAGGTCTTTGCGGAGCTCGCCCGCGAGATGAGTGCGCAGCACAGTCTGTTCCACGTCCTTCCACGTGAGGTACAACATTAACTGTTGAAAGTGTACCCCCTTTGTCTCGCATGCGAAGGGACGGGTCCGAAGACCGTACCAATTCCCCATAAACGCCTGCGTCTATGGCATGCTTGTCCCATGACGTTTAACAGCAACTATCAGCGCGGAAGTGGCTACGCAAAGACTGGTTCAGGTGGGCGGCGTGGCGTCCCAATCGCCACAGGCGGTGGTATTGGTGGACTTGTACTCATAGTTCTCTTTATTGCACTGGGCGGAAATCCGGCTGATCTCATCGAGCAATCTCCATCCGGCACAGAGCCGGATTCGAGTTACTCCTTGGAGCATTGCAACGAGGACAACGCTGCAAACAAATACGACGACTGCCGGGTCGAGGCAGCCGGCGTATCCGTCAACGGTGTTTGGAAAACCCTTTTGCCAGAGCAAGCTGGCCTTGACTACACCGAACCAGGCCTCACCTTGTTCCGGGACGCGACGCAGACTGGCTGCGGCTATGCTTCCTCAGCTACCGGTCCTTTCTATTGCCCCGCCGACCAAACAGCGTACTTTGACACCACGTTTTTTGAGCAGCTCAATGCACTCGGCGGGAACGACGCACCGTTCACGCAAATGTATGTGACGGCTCACGAGTTTGGACACCACGTACAGCAGATTGAGGGCACCCTCGGTCTCAGCAACTATAACGATCCTGGTGAGCATTCTGCTGCCGTAGCCATCGAAATACAGGCCGACTGCTACGCGGGTATCTGGGCACATTACGCGGACAAGGGTGACAACGCATTGCTTGAGCCGCTAACTGAAGACGACGTCCTCGCTGCAATTGAGACCGCACAGGCTATCGGAGATGACAACATCCAACGCCGCTCGGGCGGTGACGTCAACCCCGATACCTGGACACATGGTTCTTCTGAGCAGCGAAAGACCGCGTTTATGTCCGGGTACAGGACCGGCAAAATGTCCGCCTGCGACACTCTCAACCGTGGCGTCTACAAGGGCTAAATCTTTCTGGTGATGTAACATCGCGCGCATGTCACACAATGCAGTCAGCGTCGTTGATTTGTTCAGCATCGGAATCGGCCCATCGTCTTCTCATACGGTGGGCCCTATGCGTGCCGCGCTTGCATTTATCGAGGATTTGAGTGAAGCGCCCGCCGCAGTCAAGGTTGAGCTGCGAGGCTCCTTGGCGGCAACGGGTGTGGGCCACGGAACCGACCGAGCTGTGCTACTGGGACTTGTCGGTTATACCCCACTTACTACTTCTGCGGACACCCGGCCGCTTCCTGGTGAGCTCATTCCAGAACGAGGGCACATCCAAGGTCCAGAGCGTGAACTCGACTATGAAGTCGCGATGAACCCGGTGCCCGTCGCTAAGCACCCAAACTGCCTGATTTTCGATGCGTGGAACGCCGAGGGCGTGCGCATCGCTTCCCGTAAAGAGTACTACTCCGTTGGCGGTGGTTTTATCCTCGACCGCACGCAGATGGAAGCAAACCGCGACCAGGCGGGCGTCGCCACCGTACGCGATGCGGTTAACGTCCCCTACCCATTTTCCGATGGTGCGTCCCTAATGCGCCAGTGCGAAACTCATCAGCTATCTATCGCAGAACTCATGCGTGCGAACGAAGAAGCGATACACGGCAAGGACGTCCTGGATGCTCACCTCGACGCGGTCTGGGACACCATGCAAGAGTGCGTCGCCCACGGCCTAAAAACGGAAGGCGAGCTTCCAGGTGGACTATCAGTTCGTCGCCGCGCTCCTCGGCTACATCGCTTATTGACGGCCGAATACGAGGCCTCCGCATCTCGCGGCCTTGACGCGATGGAATGGGTCAACTTGTACGCTCTCGCTGTCAATGAGGAAAACGCCGCGCACGGGCGCATCGTGACCGCCCCGACGAATGGTGCGGCGGGGATTATCCCGGCTGTCATGCACTACTGCCGGGATTTTACCGACGACTTCGACCGGGATGCTGCGCATCAGTTCCTGCTGACCGCTGGAGCGATCGGCGCCATCATTAAGACGAACGCTTCCATTTCCGGTGCCGAAGTCGGGTGTCAGGGCGAGGTAGGGTCCGCATCGTCCATGGCCGCAGCCGGTATGTGCGCAATTCTGGGCGGCACTCCGCAGCAGATAGAGAACGCTGCTGAGATTGGCCTCGAGCACAACCTCGGACTCACATGCGATCCAGTGGCTGGCCTTGTGCAGATTCCTTGCATAGAACGAAATGCCATCGGAGCGGTGAAATCAATCAACGCGGCCCGCCTAGCCAAGCTTGGTGATGGAACCAATAAAGTCACGCTCGATGATGTAGTAGAAACGATGGCAGCGACAGGCCACGACATGATGAGCAAGTACAAAGAGACGTCAATGGGAGGCCTCGCTGTACAGCTTGGCCTCCCGGTCAACATCACAGAGTGCTAAATCAGGCTAGCTCACTGCCTGAATAATAGCCGTAGCCTGAAGCGGAACGGCAACTTGTTCGTGGCTCTCCAGATTCTTGACCGCCACTTCCCCGTTCGCCAGCTCCTGGTCCCCGAGCACGAGAGCAAAACGCGCGCCCGCCCGGTCAGCGCCTTTCATTGCGCCTTTCAAACCGCGACCACCGTACGCCATGTCCGCTGAAATTCCTGCGGCACGGAGCTCGTCGATAAGCGAGCTCATCTTGCGGCGAGCCTCCTCACCGATTGCTACGCCGAACACCTCAACGCGACGATCCATATTCGGGAGCGCCACCTCCTCAGCCTCCAGCGCGAGCACTGTCCTATCAACGCCAAGTCCGAATCCGATGCCTGACAGATCTTGGCCACCGATCTGGGCCATCAAGCCATCGTAACGTCCACCTCCGCCAATTCCCGACTGAGCCCCAAGACCATCGTGCACAAACTCGAAAGTAGTCTTTGTGTAGTAGTCAAGGCCTCGCACCATCCGCGGGTTAATCACAAACGGAACCCCCATATCCTTCAGCGTCCCGGTAACAGTCTCGAAGTGCTCGCGAGACGCATCTGAGAGGTGGTCCAGCATCAACGGCGCATCGGCTAGAAGCTCCTGTACCTCCGGACGCTTGTCGTCCAGAACACGAAGCGGATTGATTTCCACGCGGTGCTGCGTCTCCTCGTCTAACGGGAGCTTCTTGAGGAAAGCTTGGAGCTTTTCCCGGTATGCGGGCCTGCAGGTGTGATCGCCAAGGCTTGTCAGCTCGAGGCGAAAGCCTTTCAACCCAACACTCCGGTAGCAACGATCCGCAAGTGCGATAATCTCCGCATCAAGCAAGGGGTCGTCGACGCCAATTGCCTCGACACCAACTTGCTGCAACTGGCGGTACCTGCCAGCTTGCGGACGCTCGTATCTGAAAAACGGACCGGCGTAGTTCAGTTTCACCGGCAGATAACCCCTGTCAAGGTTGTGTTGGATCACTGCACGCATGACGCCTGCAGTCCCCTCTGGACGCAAGGTCACAGAACGCCCGCCACGGTCGGCAAACGTGTACATTTCCTTCGACACAACATCGGTAGATTCACCGACACCACGGGCGAAAAGAGTTGTGTCTTCGAAAACCGGAAGCTCGATGTGTTGGAAACCCGCAACATGCGCCTGTCGCACGAACTCATCGCGGACATAAAGGAACTTCGACGACGCCGGGGGCACGTACTCCTGCACTCCCTTTGGAGCGCTCAGTGCCTTGAACTTTTCTTTTTGGGGTTTCTTCGTATCACTCACGGGGACTGAGTCTAGCTGTTCTCAGTCGCTACCGCAGCCATGGCTACTGATTACGAGCCTCAAGGAGAAACGGGTTCGTGGTTCGTTCGTGCGCCATGGTTGTACCGGGCCCGTGTCCAGGCAACAACGTTGTCTCGTCAGGAATCGCCCAAACCGGTCCACACAAAGAGGTTTTCATTGCCCCTGGATCGGAGTGTGGCAGGTCAGTCCGGCCGACGGACCCCGCGAACAGCACGTCGCCTGAAAACATGACGTCGCCCATCTGATAGAGGACACTGCCGGGAGAATGGCCTGGAGTATGAGTTACATCAACCCTAAAACTGGCGATTTCAAGTGGCCCATCTGCGTCAAACGTGCGGAGGTCCGATACGGCCTCCATCGAAGCGGCGTCGAAAAGCTCGAGTGTTGAGGCAGGAAGACCGCGTCCATGATCAAGCATGAACGCGTCAGCTGCGTGAATAAATACGGGAACCTGGTACCGCGCAACATCTCTCGTATGGTCAATATGGCCGTGGGTAAGAAAGATGGCCACAAGTTGCAGCCCCTCTTCCTTGAGAAACGCAGAAACGACCTGATGCGTTCCCATGCCGGCATCGACGAGGCAGGCTAGCTTCGCAGAATCATCGATGATGACGTAGCAGTTCGTCTGAAACGGTCCCGACGTAAAACCTAAGATTCGCAATGCCTACCTCGCTGTCTACCTAAACCTCTCCGACTAGGAAAGGGCAGCCTCGGCAGCCGAGTAGTTGGGCTCGTTGGTGATCTCCTCGACCAGCTCGACGTGCACCACGCGATGATCGGCGTCAGTCACGATGACCGCGCGTGCAAGCAATCCCTTGAGTGGCGTTCCGTCAAGCGTGAGGCCGAACGCCGTGCCGAAATCAGAGCGGAATGCAGAGAGGGCCTCTACATTCTCGATGCCCTCTGCCGCGCAGAAACGCTGCTGAGCAAACGGCAAGTCCTTCGAGATACAAAGCACTGCAGTGTTTTCTGCAGATCCCGCAAGCTCATTAAACGCCCGCACAGACTTTGCGCACACGTCAGTGTCTAGCGATGGGAAAACGTTCAGTACCAGGCGCTTCCCCTCGTAATCGGTCAACTTCTTTTCCGAAAGATCGCCTGCGACTAGCACGGCGTCAGGAAGGGTGTCGCCTACCTTCGGAAGAGATCCAGATGTTTGCGATTCATTACCTTGAAAAAATACCTTTGCCATGTCCACGACCCTACATGAACTATCGGAAGCGAGCAGTCGCACAAAACACAGCAAAATACGACGGGTACAGTTACACCTGCTAATATTTCCCAGTCAACTAGTCAGAATAGAGGTACTACGGTGAGCAATAAAGAGCGCGGTCAAGAAGCCCTTAAACATCTGGAGCGTGAATTGAATTCACGCGATCGAAAGCAGAACTCAAAACCCTGGTCGATCGCGGCGCTTTCCGCAGTTGTAATCGTGGCGCTAGGCGGCGGCATCTACTTCCTGGCGAACCAGGACGGCGACAGCACCAGCGAAGCACAAAGCTCGGCTGAAGAAACCACCGCCCCAAGCGAGTTCGACGCCAACAACTACGAGGCAATCGCGACGAAGCGTGCCGAAGCACTCCCTGCCTCAGTCTCGTGTGAATACACCCCCGATACAGCACAGGGTGACAAGAAAGCAGACCTGCCGAAGACCGACAACGTCTCTACGACAGGGACCGTCAACGTCGAGCTCGACACCAGTACAGGGCCGATTGGTATGGAGCTCGACCGCTCTGTCTCGCCGTGCACTGTGAATGCGATCGAACACCTCGCCTCTGCTGGCTACTTCAACGATACCGTCTGTCACCGGCTCACCGATGGCGACGGCCTTAAAGTACTGCAGTGCGGTGACCCGACCGGCGTAGGCAGCGGTGGTCCTGGCTTCCAGTTCGCAAATGAGTTCCCGACTGACGAAGCGCTCAAGGCGCTCAAGGACGCGCCTGCTCCTGACGGAGTGTCCCCCGAGGAAGCAGAGCAAATGAAGCAGATGGAGCTCCAGCAGAACCCTCAGAAGTACGCGCGCGGCACCATCGCTATGGCGAACGCCGGTTTGGATACCAATGGGTCCCAGTTCTTCCTGAACTACGGTGATTCAGTGCTGCCTCCGCTGTACACCTACTTCGGTCAAATCTCTGAAGAAGGTTTGAACACCCTTGACAAGATTGCTGAAAAGGGCGTCGAAGGCGGCGGCCGAGACGGCGCACCAGCCGAAGAGGTACGCATCAAATCGGCAACCGTAAAGTAACTACACAGTTGCCTCTCAGCTGCACAGGAGCAGTTTTCAGTCTATTCAAAGTCTTGCAAAACGTCTGATAGCCAACTAGAGTTTGCACTCGTACATTTGTCAATCCCGTCAGATTGGAAAATTCATGAACTTCCGTAAAAGTATTCTTGCAGCAGCCACTGCTGTAGCTGTCGCAACTTCTGGCGTTGCTGCTGCTGAGGCTGCAGAAAGCACCACCCCAACCACCACGGCCAAGCCAGCTTCGAACACCAAGACTGAGAAGGCCCCGACGGTGAAGAACACCACCTCCAAGAAGTCCACCACGAAGCAGGCTCCTAAGGATCAGTCGAGCGACGAGGGCTCCTCCGTCAAGGACATGTCCCCATCTGAAATCCGTGACTGGATCGCAGTGTTCACCGCCGTCATCGGTGCGCTCGGTACCCTGTTCGCATTCCTGGACAAGTACCTGCGCAAGTAGACCGCTGGCTAGGTGCCACACTGGCATCTCCCACTAGCGCACCCAAGTGGGGTAACCCGTGATCGGGTTACCCCACTTTTTCTATACACCGACGCGGTAGACGTCGAATACCCCTTCAACATTCCGGATCAGATTCATCACAGAAGCGAGCTGCTTCGTATCCGAAACCTGGAAGCTGAATCGAATCGTGGCAATACGGTCTTCCTTAGCTTGTGAGGAAAGCGATAGAATCGCCAATTTTTGTTCAGACATTACCCCCGTGAGTTCCGCGAGGAGGCCGTGCCGGTCAAGAGCTTCCACCTGAACGGTCACGATAGAGGTACCCGCAGAGCCGCCAGCGCCGGACCACGAAACCTCGATCAACCGCTCTGGCTCTTGCCTGAGCTTGTTCGCGTTGGTGCAATCTGTGCGGTGCACCGAAACCCCTCCACCGCGGGTTACGAACCCGAAGATATCGTCGCCAGGAACCGGCTGGCAACAGTTAGCAAATTTGGCCATTACATCCGGGCTGCCCTGCACCAAGACTACAGGGCCATCGCCCGAGGGTTCTGGTCGGATGATCTTTGAATGGGGCGTCCGATCCGCCAGAAGATCTGCGGCGTCTTCGACGTCACCAAACTGGTCGACCAGCATTTTTGCAACATGCCGGGACGAAACATTCCCAGCGCCGATAGCCGTGTACAGGGCATCTACATCGGAGTAACGCAGCCTGCGTGCAATATCGCGCATTGACTCAGGCGTAAATAGCCGGTGAAGTGGAAGTCCGCTCCGCTGTACTTCCGCTGCCAGCGCATCGCGTCCGACTTCGAGGTGTTCCTCGCGCCGTTCTTTCGCGAACCACTGACGCACCTTTGTTTTCGCACGCGGTGAAACAATAAAGTCTTGCCAGTCACGAGAAGGCCCGGCATTCGGGTCCTTCGAGGTAAAAATCTCGACGCGGTCACCATTTTGCAGCTGTGACTCCAGAGCAACCAGTTTGCCGTTAACTTTTGCCCCCACGCATCGGTGGCCTACCTCAGTGTGCACCGCGTAGGCAAAGTCCACAGGCGTCGAACCGGCAGGAAGGTTGATAACATCGCCGTGTGGCGTGAAGACGAAAATCTGCTTGCTTGTCAGGTCGTAGCGCAGTGAATCAAGAAACTCATTTGGGTCTGAAGCTTCCTTTTGCCAGTCAAGCAGTTGGCGCATCCACGCCATCTGATCTACTTCAGCCTGATCTCCCTTATGCGATCCTTTCGTCTCTTTGTACCGCCAGTGAGCTGCAACACCGAACTCGGCGTTGTAGTGCATCTCGTGCGTACGTACCTGTACTTCGAGAGCTCGCCCGCTGTTCGTCATCACCGTCGTGTGCAGCGACTGATACACACCGAATCGCGGATTCGAAATATAGTCCTTAAATCGGCCCGGCATTGCAGAATACATAGCATGGACGACGCCGACCGCTGCGTAACAGTCGTGGAGATTATCGACGAGCACGCGAACGCCAACGAGGTCGAAGATTTCGTCGAACTCGTGGCCTCGAACAACCATTTTTTGGTAGATGGACCAATAGTGCTTCGGCCTCCCCATCACCTCTGCGTCGATCCCGTTTTTCTTCAGTTCGGTTTGCAACTCACGAATAATCTCTGCAAGAGCTCTGTCCCGCGAGGGCGCTCGGTCAGCAACTAACCTCACGATCTCTTCGTATTTCTTCGGGTAGAGGATCGCGAACGCGAGATCTTCAAGCTCCCATTTCACAGTCGCCATCCCGAGGCGGTGTGCAAGCGGTGCAATCACATCAAGGGTTTCGCGCGCCTTCTTCGCTTGCTTCTCAGGAGGAAGAAAGCGCATCGTGCGCATGTTGTGGAGCCTATCCGCAACCTTAATCACAAGTACCCGGGGATCCTCCGCCATGGCAACGATCATTTTCCGGATCGTTTCTGCCTCTGCCGACGCCCCAAGCGCAACCTTGTCTAACTTCGTTACGCCATCGACGATTCGTGCCACCTCAGGCCCGAAATCGGCCGTAAGTTCATCCAGGGTGTAGTCAGTGTCCTCAACGGTGTCATGCAACAGTGCTGCCACCAACGTTGTGGTGTCCATACCAATTTCACCACAGATCGTGGCTACGGCAAGCGGGTGCGTAATATATGGGTCGCCTGATTTCCGGAACACGCCATCGTGTAGCTGCTCAGCCGTCTCATAGGCACGATTCAATAATGCGACGTCGCACTTCGGATGGTGCCGTCGATGAATCGATAACAGCGGGTCCAGGACCGGATTGCTACGGACCCGCACACCGCCAGTGAGCGAACGAGCAAGTATTGCGGACACACTTCGCATCGAGGGTGTATTCCTCTTCGGTGCTTTCTCTTGAGTCACAGTCCGCCTCCAAACTCTCCTATTGGTCGAGCACTACCACGGGAACATCTCCTAAGCGGCTTCTACCGTCCAGTCCTTGTACCTCGAGCATTACTACGTATCCAACAACGCTACCACCTGCGCGTTGGATTAAATCGGTTGCTGCGGAAAGAGTTCCGCCAGTAGCAAGCACATCGTCAACGAGAACAACCTTCTTACCGTCCAGGTCAATTCCCGACGCCGGGATTTCCAAAGCTGCAGTGCTGTACTCGGTTTTGTATTCCTGTGTAATCACCGGCGGAGGGAGCTTCCCCTTCTTACGGATGGCGAGGATGCCTACGCCCATCTCGTATGCAACAGCTGAGCCCAGGAGAAAACCACGGGCATCCAGCCCGCCAACAAGGTCTGCTCCAAGATTCTCAGATACACGCGCCATTTCTTTGATAACAACCCGCAAGGCATGCGCATCTGCAAGCACCGGTGTGAGGTCTTCAAACAACACGCCCTTTTCGGGAAAATCTGGTACTTTACGGATCTTTTCTCGAAGCGCTTCCTTTGCGCTTTCAAACGTGTCCTTCGAATCGCCCATGGGTTTCTCCTTGGATAGCTTTATTTCTTTACTCATCAACGGACCATCGATCCATATTCCAGCCAATTCCCGACAAGCCTGTGTACATAACAACGTTTTCAACTCGCTGATCAATCGCGAACGAGCGAGGCTGTGCTGAAAGTGGCAGAATCGGAATCTCCCGCCAAAGCCAATTCTCTTGACTCCGCAATGCGTCGACTTCCTGCACCCGATTGTTCGCAGCTGGGTACTCAACTTGAGAATCGATTGGCATCAAAAGCGCATCGACGGTGCCCTCTTTCTCTACGATCTGGCCTTGTTCGTCCATGGCATAACCCGGCAACTCGGCCAACGTCGCTAGATTCTCCGACTGGTCGAGAACTTCAATACCCGCCGGTTCGCACTGTGCTCGGATCGTCTGAATCATTGCGGAGATCCGTGCCGACCGCATCGGCGTCGAGATCCGTAGAACACTGCCACTTGCAGCACGTGCCTTTTCGACGTCATACTCAGTTGCCGTCTCACCGACACTTTCAATTTTCGACGCCAGCGGGTCACTATGCGCAACTACTTGCACTGGAGCAGCTGCAACCTCTAGGCCCGACATCTTCGAGGAAGTTTGTGCGACTTCAGACGGATTCACACAGTGAGCAAGCGCCCTGCGCCGTTCTGGTTCTGCCCAGGGGCCTGACTTGGCCATGACCAACGCGTCAGTCAGTTCCCCCACAACGCTGGTCACATCAACTGGTTCTCTCTCTGCGTTTACGTCGTACCAGTCTGGTGCTGGTTCTTCGAGGTTGCCGATTTTCAATCCGCCGGAGGCAACTAGTTCACCGGAATCTGCATTCCCCGGCCAGACCACGATCTTCTGCAGCGCTGGAGCATCACCGTAATAGGAATCATTAGCGACGAGGACTACTTCGCCTTCTTTACCAACACTCTCAATCTTGTACGGTCCGAAAGATACTTGAAGTTCAGGATCGTACTGCTTCAGGTCAAAACCGTGACGCCAAATATCTGCAATGCTTCGAAGGCTCATTGGGTCACGCACAGTAAGCACATCAACGAGCTCTTCCGCCGGCATTCCGACACGCGCTGCAACTGCGTGTGACGGCAAAACTGTTCCGGGTTCAAAAAGGTCGCGCCAACGGGCGCCACGGTTCTCCTTCATTGTGAGAGTGAAAGTTTTTGATCCGGGTTGACATGCCAATGTATCAGCGTCGTCGAAAAGAGGCATCCATGAACCGAAGAGCTCTGGTAGCTTCCCAGCTGTGAACGTCAACAGGTAGTCATTACACGTTACTGGGGTATTGTCGGAGAACACTGCAGCATCGGAGATGGTGTAAATCACCTGACGCCTGTCGCCGGGCAGCACTTGTGTCTCTACTAAGTCGGTATTAGGGATCATTTGCCCGTTGGGGCCCGGAACATAAACTCCGGGGTACAAACGACCAGATAGTTCTTGCGCCAACGTCGAGTGCCCCTCAGCGCTACCCGCGTTCACTGTGACCAGTGGTGCTTGTACCTGATAGCCAAACTCTTCGCTATTAGAGTTCGACGCTGGACCACCGTCGGAACACGCCGTTGCTAAAAACACGACAGAACATGCAGCAACGGCGCGTGAAAATACGCTACTCATACTTGGTTTACCTAGCGTGTCGACGGCCGCCAAGTGCTCATTGCCGGCGATTCGTCTCCATCGCTGCCTTCCACAGCACTACGAACCGGTGTATCAACGGTGCGCTTTGGCTTTACAGTGGCTTCATCGTCGTGGTCGACGATCTCACCGGCGCGGTATTTCTCTACTTCAACGTTGTGTTCCTTGTAAACGCGCTTGCGCTCCATAAGCGTTACCAGCAGCGGAGTCGCGAGGAATAGCGAGGAGAAGATACCTTCGATGACGCCGATCAGCTGGATCAAGGCGAGATCCCGGAGTGTACCCACACCGAGCATCCAAACTGCAACAATCATCAGCGCGACGATCGGGAGTGCAGAAATGACGGAAGTTGAAATCGAGCGCATGACCGTTTGATTCACTGCCAAGTTCGCTTCTTCAGCATAAGTCGAACGACGCGAGTCCAATACACCGCTAGTGTTCTCCTTCACCTTGTCGAAGACGATCACGGTGTCATAAATGGAGAACGTCAAAACGGTAAGCAGACCGATAATCATCGCTGGGGTAATTTCCAGCCCGAAGAGTGCATAGAACCCTACGATCAATATGCCGTCAATGATCAATGCACCCATCGCCGCGATGGCCATCTCTCGTTGCAGGCGGACAGCCACGTACACGGCTGCAGCGACGAGGAAGACCAGCATCGCCATCAACATCCGCTTCGTGATTGTGTCACCCCACGATTCGGAAACAGTCGAATCACCAATTGCGTCGGCAGACACTTCCCCTTCAGCATTCTTGGTGTGATGCTTCTCAAAGATCGCCTGCCGCGCTTGGTCGATTTGTTCCTGGCTCAGATGCTCAGCATTAATCTCAAGCGTCCGGGCATCACCAGCACCAATAATCTGAGTCAGTTCAGGAGTGACGCCGGTCGCGTCAATAAATGTTTCCTCGACTTCTTCGGCAACGAGATCATCGGCCGGCATCGAGAGTTTGGTACCGCCTTCGAAGTCGATACCAAGGTTGAATCCACGGACCAGCATCGCAAGCAGCGAGATAACTACCAGTGCCATGGTGATCCCGTACCAGAGCTTACGGCGACCGACGAAATCGATCGCCGCATCGCCCGTGTACAGACGCTCCCAACGGCCGGGCTCCTCGACAGTTGGTACGACGGAAGCAACGGTTTCAATTTGCGATGACGACATTGCTACTTCACCTCAATACTTTCCGACGCGGCTTCTGCAGCCACGCCTTGATGAGCTTCCTCGCTCACGTCCTTGTCATGCTGCGCTGCAGCAAACACTTTGGTCATACCGTTGACAGCTGGCTTCGACCAGAACCGGGACCGGGAAGCGAACACCATGAGCGGAGCAGTGACCAAGAACGTCACTAGCAGGTCAAATACGGTCGTAAGGCCCATCGTGAATGCGAAGCCCTTCACATCGCCAACCGCAAGGAAGTAAATAATGACCGCGCCGATCAGGGTCACCATGTTACCGGTAATAATTGTATCTTTCGCTCGATCCCAGCCGGAGGCAGATGCAGAGCGGAAAGTCTTGCCCTTACGAACTTCGTCCTTGATGCGTTCGTAGATGACAACGAAGGAGTCCGCAGTAGTACCAATACCAATGATCAAACCGGCGACGCCGGAGAGGTCCAGCGAGTAGCCGATCCAGCGCCCCAACAGAACTAGCGAGCCGTAAACGAGAAGACCCGCAAAGAAAAGCGTAGCCAGGGAAATAAGACCATAGAGCCGGTAGTAGAAGAACACGAAAATTGCGACCAAAATCAGACCGACAATGCCTGCATAGAAGCCAGCCTGCAAGGATGCCAGACCAAGTGACGGCGGCACTGTCATCGCTGTACCACCAGGTTCGCCATTCTCACCCGCGAAAGAAAGCGGCAACGCACCGTAACGCAGGTTGTTTGCGAGGCTCTCAGCTTCCTCCTGAGTGAAGTTGCCTGTAATAGAGGTTGCGGAACCGACTGGGGTTGCGCCCTGAATGACAGGTGCGGAGATAATTTGTGAGTCCAGTGTGATCGCGATCTGCTGCCCGATCATCTCACTCGTCAGCTGCGCCCAGGTAGACGAGCCATTAAACTCGCCTGCCTGGCTGAAAGCGAAGTTGATCTCCATCTGGCTCGACTGCGGGTTGAATCCACCAGTGATCGAGCGACCAGTGTCGATCTGTTCACCGGTGAGACGCGGGCCGTCCGTATCAGTAACACCTGCGAGCAATGGCACCTCGCCGAGGAGCAGTACCTGGCCAGATGAAGGGTCACAGGCTACAAGTGGTGCTGCTTCGTCATCGGTCCCGGCCAATGGATCAGTAGGTTGCACGGCACACAACGCGCTCAGCATCGACATAGCAACGAATTGCTGGGTAGGGTCTTCAGACTGACGAGTTGCCTTGAGCATCTCAGCCTGGTCAGCCCTGCGCTCCGAGGACTCCACAGGACCATTCGGCTCAGGCAACGGTTTCGCATCAATAGCAGGAATCTCAACGGTTTGCCCCTGTTCGGCAACCTGCTTCTTCACCTGATCGCCAATCGCCTTGGCTTGATCCGCGGTCAAAACCCCATACCGGATCCAATCGTTCGCGGTCTTTGCGAAGACCTCACCAATCGAATCTGCGGAAGGTGCAGGCGGTTGCATTACCGGACGGAACAGCAGCTGCGAAGTCTGCCCAATATTACGTACTTCCGATGTGTCGTCGCCCGCGGCAGTGATCACTAGGGTATTGCCGTCAACGACGACAGTCGCGCCGGAAACACCCATGCCGTTCACACGCTTCTCAAGAATGTTTCGCGCTTCGTCGAGCTGTTCGCGAGTTGGCTCGTCTCCCTGCGGAACGAGGGTCACGCGAGTACCGCCCTGCAGGTCGATACCAAGCTTCGGGGTTGCGGACTTATCGCCCGTGAAAAATACTAATGAGTACACGCCAATGACGATGAGCGCAAAAAGCGCCAGCGCGCGCGCAGGCCACTTCCGCTTTGATCTCAACTCGCCGGAACGCTGAGTGTTCTTGGACACCGAGCTAACTCCTCTATTTCTACGTTATTTCACTGCCACACCCCGCTTTGCCCGAAACTTTGGGTAAAGCGGGGTGTGGTGCACATCGATTTATCGTACGTCATCAACTGTCATATCGGTAAAGACAGCTAGACAGCATTTGCCGTAACGCTGAGATGGACTATTCCGGACGTTGTTCCGAATCGTCTGCTGTAGGTTCCTGAACCGCGGACTCGACTGCCTCTCGCTTCATAATTCCGGCGGTCTCCATCTTGACGACAACACCAGGGGCAATTTCAATTCGAAGCGTAGCGTTATCTGCGTCAACAACGTCTCCATGAAGGCCAGAAACCGTCACAACATGGTCACCGGGCTGAATGGAGGACTGCATCTCCTGTACCTGTTGCTGACGCTTCTTCTGGCTTCGCATCATCAAGATTGACGGAAGCATGAACACCAATAGGACGAGCAAAATAAGGATGATTTCCATAGCTCTATATTGACATACTCCCAATTATGTTGAAACGAGTGCCTGTCCTGGAGCATCCGGTGGCGGATCAATTCCAAGGTGCTGCCAGGCAGCCGCCGTAGCAACGCGGCCACGACCAGTTCGTGCCATCAATCCTGCTCGCACCAGGTAAGGCTCGCATACTTCTTCGACTGTAGACGGTTCCTCCCCTACAGCAATTGCCAGTGTATTGACGCCAACAGGTCCCCCACCGTGGCCACGAATGAGCGAATTCAGGACCGCTCTGTCGAGCCGATCAAGCCCGAGGTCGTCAACGTCAAACACCTCCAGCGCAGCACGCGCCGCTTGAATATCGATTCGTCCGCTGCCATGCACATCTGCCCAATCACGAACACGTCGCAGCAATCTATTCGCAATACGCGGAGTTCCCCGTGAACGTGAAGCGATTTCGACTGCTGCGTCCTTGTCGATCTCAACTTGCAAGATCTCCGCAGCACGTTCGACCACGTGCCTCAAGTCAGTAACCTCGTAAAACTCCATCTGTGCCGTAAAACCGAAACGATCCCGCAACGGACCAGTGAGCATACCAGCGCGAGTCGTTGCACCGACCAGGGTGAACGGTGGAATCTCAAGTGGAATTGACGTCGCCCCGGGCCCCTTTCCAACAATGACGTCAATACGGAAGTCCTCCATTGCCATATACAGCATTTCCTCCGCAGGCCGCGCAATACGGTGAATCTCATCGATAAAGAGGACATCGCCTTCCATAAGATTCGAAAGCATCGCAGCGAGGTCACCAGCACGTTCAAGCGCAGGCCCAGAGGTCATCCGCAAGGAAGTTCCGAGTTCCTGCGCGATGATCATCGCCATCGTTGTCTTTCCTAGCCCTGGCGGACCGGAAAGCAAGATGTGGTCCGGTGTGACGCTGCGTTGACTAGCACCCGCAAGTACAAGACTGAGCTGCTCACGCACTTTCGGCTGTCCGATGAACTCATCAAGCGACTTCGGACGAAGAGACCTCTCAATATCGTGTTCATCACTATGCGCATTGACACTGACGGGAGCCCCATCGGGACGTGAAAGATCATCCGGCAACTGGAATACGGTTTTTTCAACGTCTGACATGAACCCCACCTACTTTTTCGATAGCGTCTTCAGCGCTTCGCGCAACAGATTCGATGGATCAGTATCCGGTTGTTCCGCAACGAGAGGTTCGACGACAGTCCGCGCACTACGCCCGGTGAATCCAAGCCCAACCAGTGCTTCTACAATCTGCTCACTGATACCTGAGCCTGAAGCAGCCGGAGCCGTTGCACCGTGGCTCGCTTCGCTGCCCGTTTCAAACAAGCCGACAACCTTATCTTTCAGCTCCAACACGATTCGTTCTGCCATCTTCTTACCGACGCCAGGAATCGTTTGAATCTTCTTCGCGTCACCACTGGAAATCAATTCGGCCAGTTCCCCAGGCCCAAAGACTGCCAGTGCTGCCATCGCCAGCTTTGGCCCTAGCCCACTCACGGTTTGAAGCTTGTGAAACATAGTCCGCGAGTCCTCATCCGCGAACCCATACAAGGTCATACCGTCATCGCGGACCACCAGACTGGTGACTACATCCGCATGCTCACCACGAGTTAGGCGACTGAGCGTTGGTGGCGTCGCCAAGAAGCGATAGCCAACGCCCCCGCAGCCGATAACAGCATGATCGAGGCCAATCGAAAGGACGTCACCGTGGAGGGAATCAATCATGAACTAGTTCTTTCTCAGTTTTTCAATAGCGGAAGCTCGGGCAAGCAACGGGGCTCGCCAGCAATGGCAAACAGCGATGGCCAACGCGTCTGCAGCATCTGCTGGCTTTGGTGGCTCGCTCAGACCAAGAATACGTGTAATCATCGTAGTCATCTGTTTCTTATCAGCGCGCCCATTACCAGAAACCGACTTTTTTACCTCTGAGGGCGTATACATGTGCACTGGTATATCGCGCTCTGCAGCGGCGAGGACCATTACCCCGACGGCGTGGGCAGTATGCATCACGGTAGATACGTTACTGCGTTCGAAAATTCGCTCCATCGCAACCACGTCGGGCTTATACTCATCCATCCAGTCGCTTACCGACTTCGAGATCCGCAATAAACGCTCCGATAGTTCCACATCGGAAGGAGTGCGCGCTACACCGACGGCAATCGGTATGACCTGACGTCCTCTCCCCGCTTGAACTACCGAAAGGCCGCATCGGGTCAAACCAGGATCTATGCCCATTACCCTCAGACCTTGGAGGTTCACCGCGCTTCCTTCCGCCGAATATTGTACTGGCACATATGTTCTACCATAGTCTGAAAAAGAACCACCACTCGCTGCAACGAATGGTGGTTGAAAAACAGACTACGCCTTACAAGTCGAGCTCGGCTGCGATCTCGTCAGGAATAGACATGTTCGAGTACACATTCTGTACATCATCAGAGTCTTCGAGGGCATCAATCAGCTTCAGATTCTTTTCAGCTGCAGATGCATCCAGTTCAACTTCCACGTCAGCACGGAAGTCCTGCTCAGAGCCCTCAACCTCGATACCGGCCTCCACTAACGCCTCGCGGACTGCGGCAAGGTCGGTCGGCTGACAGGTAACTTCAAACTCTTCGCCAAGATCGTTAACTTCTTCTGCACCAGCGTCAAGTACCGCCATCAACACATCGTCCTCGGTGAGCTCCCCTTTCGCCACCGTGACGACACCGACGCGATTGAACATGTAGCCCACAGAACCGGTTTCACCAAGATTGCCACCGTTCCTGGTCATTGCCGTACGAACCTCAGTCGCTGCTCGATTACGGTTATCCGTCAGGCACTCGATCAACAGAGCGACACCGTTCGGGCCGTACCCCTCGTACATCACCGACTCCCAGTCAGAGCCGCCGGCTTCCTCGCCCGATCCACGCTTACGCGCACGTTCGATGTTGTCGTTCGGGACCGACGCCTTCTTCGCCTTCTTGATCATGTCATCAAGCGTCGGGTTTCCTGCTGGATCGCCGCCACCAGTGCGAGCTGCAACCTCGATATCTTTGATCAGTTTCGCCCAGAGCTTGGAACGCTTTGCGTCGTTCGCGGCCTTCTTATGTTTAGTAGTAGCCCACTTTGAGTGGCCAGACATCCGGTATCCCTTCGCTTAAAACGGTTGACTATTGGTAATTGAACGTCAACCTACTATACGCCCGAACAGGTTGAGCTGCAGAACCGCGAGCAAGGTTCAGCCGCTAAAGGGAAAGCGAAGCGAAGGCTGGCAGGGCTGCGGTCCCACCCAATCGAAGAAGCCTTACGGCGGGCCGTAGCCGTAGCGAACGAACATCCCTGACAGCGTCGTTATAAAACCGCAGTGCAATTGCCACACGAGTATCTGCAGCGTCAATATCAGCGGGAAGCATCGTCCCTTGTCTCTCGATGTGTTTCCGCATTTCTTGTTCGGACTGAAGTCGTTCCTCTACGTCAACTGGAGTCAAACGCAATGATTCGATGATCCGGCACTCCTCGCGCATTTCCGGATACAGTGCGGCAATGACAGCACAGCGTTGGTCGAGCGCAGCTTGAAGTGCGTCGCGTGAACGGTCGAGACGGATATGGAGGCGGTGTAGCCGTTGCGCAGTGAAATATGCCCAGGCAAACAGCAACGTGATTACCGCTGCGAACACCACTAGGGCAATAGTTGTCATGCGAGTGTCACCTTCTCACCAACACTTACTGCTTCGTATACAGCCATAATCTGAGCAGTCACTGTCGACCAGTCATACTGCGCGGCTCGCAGTTGCCCTCTTCTGCCCATCTCCAGGCGCAAAGCAGCGTCGTCAATCAAAGCCTGTAACGCCTTTGTCAACTCGGCAACATCACCTACAGGAAAAAGAATCCCGGCAGGGTCAGATGATTCTGCATCACATACCAGCGAAAAGGCCTCTAGATCACTGGCCACAACGGCGCAGCCCGCAGCCATCGCTTCCACGAGAATGATGCCAAACGATTCGCCCCCAGTGTTCGGAGCGACAAATATATCCGACGCCCCCAGCAATCTCGCCTTTTCCTCCTCGCTTACGCGACCGACGAAGTTCACTCCTGGAATCTGCCGAGGCTCCCCGCTTCCCGAGCCCCGAAAAAGCACACATATTGTCGCTTAAGTCGACACGCCGAGAAAAGCACACATTTTGTCGCTTAACCCGCAACTGAGTAGCTTACGAAAACTAAAACCCCGCTCAATCAGGAGTTTCGCCTGTTCAAGCGGGGTTTTTGTTGATAGTTGTCGGACTGACAGGATTTGAACCTGCGACCCCCACACCCCCAGTGTGGTGCGCTACCAAACTGCGCCACAGCCCGTTGCCTTCATCCGGCGAATACCGGAACAGCTCCGATAGTTTAGCGCACAGTTACTTCAACTATGAAACCAGCTGTTAGAAGGCAGTGCCGTTGAGGTACACCCATGCGTCGCCCTCGCGAATGAAACGGGAATGTTCTCGCTGGGTGCCACTCGGGTGAAGGGCCTCGAAGCGGACCTCTCCGTAGGTATCCGTTGGGCCACCTTGTTCGGAGTGGAGAACTCGCAGCGCAATATATGGTTCGCCACCTGGTGGAAGCTCCAACGATGCCGGTCGTGTGCTCGAAGCCCAGGTGCGCAGCAAGTAATCCGCATCGCCGACGACGAACGCACTGTAGCGTGCCCGCATGAGCGATTCTGCTGTGGGAGCAGGTTTGCCTGCGTGCAGGGCGCCGCAGCACAGGGGGTATGGGCGATCGAGGCCACATGGGCAGCGTTTCACGTCAGCGCACCACGTCGATGGTTGTCTGCACCGAGGCGCTGTGAACGTAGCCGTCGACGGTTGAGCGTTTGCCGGCCTCCATGAGCGTCTGGGCCTCGGCGTCGCTGAGGTCGCCGAATAACGTGATGTCACGTGTGAAGTGCCCCTCGCCGAGATGTGTGACCTCCACGCGCACGTCGTTGAGCGCAAGTCCTTTCGCGGCGGAACGAATTGCCTGGGAACAAGATACTGCCAACGCGGACATGTACAAGCCTGTCGACGTCACGCCCTGGCCCTTGCCGCCAGCATTCTTAGCCCGGTCAGTTGCGATCGCACGATTGGAGGTGCGAACTACGTCGCCATACTTCGTCCCGCGGGCGGAGTAGGAGACTGCGTTGGAGTCGCCGGTGGCATCCGGGACAAATTCGGGGGTGATGTATTGCATGACCCACGAGCCGATAATGTCGGCCGCACGCTGTGCGGTGCCTTGGCGCGTCAATAAATGATCGGCCTTGTCCAGCGCCATGAGTGACTTCGGGTAGCGGGTGAGGCTAAAAATTGACTGGGCGTTATCAATGCCTACCGTCACATCGATAGGCGAGTGGACCAGCAATAGTGGCTTGCGCAGTTTCGGCAGGTATTCTTCGGGGTTCGTGTCGGCGAGATCCTCAAGGAAGTCGCGTGAAATGATGAGCTCCCTGCCGCCGAGGATGACGGGGACATAGCCGTCGCGGTCCGCGTCACCAATCTTATCCGCATAGTGCAACACCGAGTGTGCAGGGTCGAACGGCGCACCGACTGTCGCTACGGCTTTGAGCGTCTTTTTGAGATCGGGATGGGTCGCCGCTTTCAGTGCTGCAGCGCCTCCGAGCGAGTGGCCCATGATGAGCTGTGGCGCTTTGAACTCTTTGGCTAACCACTTTGCTGCAGCCACGATATCGTCAACGTTTTGTGAGAACGAAGTATCGGCGAATTCACCCTCAGATTGTCCGAGACCAGGAAAATCAAATCTGAGCGTTGCAATGCCGAACTCTGTTAACCGCTTGGAGATTCGCGAAGCACCAGGAGTATGTCTGGACCCCGCAAAACAGTGTGCGAAAATCGCGTAGGCTTTCGCCGGCCCGTCAGGCCGGTCAATCGTTCCGGCCATCATCTTGCCCGTCGACGACGGCACCTTCACGTTCAGCGATAACATGTGGGCTTTCCTCCTGAGAACGGGGACGCATTCGGTGGACTTTGCTTGAACAAGGATAGAGTACATTGACGTGAACGAGTGAAAAGCACTTACCATGTAGGCCAGGTAGTGCGAGAGGCAAAAGGCCACTTTTGCCGTGACGAAAGGTCGTATGAGGAATGGCTGCATTTGGCTGGTTTTGGAAAGCAATGGGTGCAACGTCCGAACGCAACAACAAGAAGTCGAAGGGGATCGTGGCGAAAGCTCACGAGCTCATCGCCGAGTTCGAAGCTCTTGACGACGCCGCGCTGAGCGCCGCTGTGCGTGACACCGTGCGTGACGGAGAGGTCGTCGACAAACCTCGCTTCCTCGCAATTCTGTCGGTTGCCGCCACTCGAACCCTTGGGATGACCCCGTTCGACGTTCAAAACCAGGCGGTTTTGCGCCTACTCGAAGGCGATGTAATTCAGATGGCCACCGGCGAGGGCAAAACGCTCGTTGGAGCTATCGCTGCGACCGGTTTTGCGCTCACTGGTAAGCGGGTGCACCTCATCACCGTGAATAACTATCTCGCTGAGCGCGATGCCACGTGGATGCGGCCGCTTGTCGAGTTCTTTGGGCTCAGCGTTGCCGCTGTAACGGAATCGACGCCACGTGAACAGCGCGTAGAGGCATACCGATGCGACGTCGTCTATGCCCCGGTGACCGAGATCGGCTTTGATCACCTTCGTGACAATCAGATCACGCACCGCTCTCAAACCGTTCAGCTACCAGCCGAGGTCGCTCTTGTCGATGAGGCCGATAGCGTCCTTGTCGACGAAGCCCTCGTCCCGCTCGTCCTGGCTGGTTCTGAAGGTACGCAGCAGCCCACAGGCAAGATCACCGAAGCGGTCTCGCACCTTGACGAGGAGAAGGACTACGAAACTGATGCCGATGGTCGCAATGTCTTCCTTACCGAGGAGGGGGCGAAGAAAGTTGAACATTTGCTCGGCATCGACTCGCTCTATTCCGATGAACACATTGGCACTACGCTTGTCCGGGTCAACCTTGCATTACACGCTCGAGCACTGCTGATCCGCGACGTGCACTACATCGTTGAGGACGGCAAGGTGGCACTTGTCGACGCCTCCCGCGGCCGCGTCGCTGAACTGCAGCGTTGGCCTGACGGATTGCAGGCAGCAGTCGAGGCAAAAGAGGGGCTGAAGGTCTCCGAGGGGGGCCGAATTCTCGACTCGATCACGCTGCAAGCACTTATGCGTCGCTATCCGACGGTCTGTGGCATGACTGGAACCGCCGTAGAAGCCACCGATCAACTGCGTTCATTTTACGACCTGCACGTATCTGTTATTGACCGCGCAAATCCGTTGCAGCGATTTGATGAAGCCGACCGGATCTACGCAACGATGGAGGAGAAGAACCAAGCGATCGTCGAAGAGATCGCGCTGCTTCACACGAATGGTCAACCTGTTCTTGTAGGGACTCATGACGTTGCAGAGTCTGAGGCTCTCGCAGAGGCATTGAACGAGCGTGGGATCAGCGTGAACGTGCTCAATGCGAAGAATGACGCTGAGGAAGCACGCATTGTGGCTGAGGCTGGAGATTTAGGGCGGGTGACCGTGTCTACACAAATGGCAGGCCGCGGTACCGATATTCGTCTAGGTGGCGCTGACGAAGGAGATCACGACAAGGTTGCGAAGCTGGGTGGTCTCGCCGTTATCGGTACAGCACGCCATCGCACAGCGCGGCTCGACAATCAATTGCGCGGACGTGCAGGGCGTCAGGGCGACCCTGGCCTGAGCCTGTTCTTTGTTTCCCTGGAAGATGACATTATTGTTACCGGGGGAGAGGATGAGCGCATCACCGTACATCCCGACGCGTCGGGACGGATCGAATCCTCGCGTGCACAGCAGTTTGTTGACCACTGCCAGCGCGTTACAGAGGGCCAGCTGCTAGAAATTCACTCGCAAACGTGGAAATACAACAAGCTCATCTCGGATCACCGTACAATCCTTGATGAGCGGCGAGCGTCATTGCTCGATACCGACGCGGCGTGGCGTGAGCTTAGCGAACGAGCACCGGAGCGCGCCACCGAGCTGGATGCCATCGATGCTGACAAACTACGGCAGGCAGCTCGGGAGATAATGCTCTACCACCTGGACTATGAGTGGTCTGAGTATCTCGCGCTCATGGACGATGTTCGCGAATCTATCCACCTGCGCGCCATCGCCCGTGAAACGCCAATCGACGAATACCATCGAATCGCCATTCGTGAATTTAAAGAACTAGCGAATCGTGCCGTAGATCAGGCCGTCGATACTTTCAGGAAAGTTGTGATTGATAACGATGGAGCGCACCTCGAAGATGCTGGTTGGAAGCGTCCGAGTGCGACGTGGACCTACATGGTGTCGGATAATCCGTTGGCGGGTTCGGGGAACTCGGTGATCTCCGGGATTGGAAATATTTTCCGTTAATCCTCATGTTGAGGTTCAGAGCGTTACACTAGAACCGCAACAGCACGTTGACCCACAATTGGGTAATATTGCGATTTAGAATTTATTGACTTTCAAAAACACCGTCAGGAGTTTGGAATGGCCGAAAACAAAGATGCAGACATCGTCCAGGTCGAAACGACCTCCGTCTTTCGCGCTGACCTTTTGAAGGAGATGGAGAACGGCGCTGCTGCAGCCAACGATAACGTCACCAGCACGGAGAATTTGCCGGATGGTGTTGCGTTGCTCGTGGTGAAGCGCGGACCGAACGCTGGTGCAAGGTTCCTGTTGGACCAGGATGCAACCACCGCAGGTCGCCATCCTGAGGCCGACATTTTCCTTGATGACGTCACGGTGTCCCGCCGTCACGCTGAGTTCCGCCGCGATGGTGACTCTTTCGAAGTCGTTGACGTGGGATCACTGAACGGCACTTATGTGAACCGAGAGCCAAAGGACTCGCAGGTGCTCTCCTCCGGGGATGAGATTCAGATTGGTAAATTCCGCCTGGTCTTTATCGCCGACGAAAAATAGTATTGTCCGTTTGTCTGCCCCTGTCCATTAGAAGAGATTAATCATCACCGTGAGTGCAATACGTCGAGCTGCTACAGAGCAAATGGGAGCCACCGTCGCCCCGTCAGGGACAAAGACCATGTCTATTGGTGTTGTCCTGAAACAGTTGCGGGAAGAGTTCCCTGATGTGACTGTGTCGAAGATTCGCTTTCTTGAGTCCGAAGGCCTGATCACTCCACAGCGCACTGCGTCCGGATACCGGCGCTTTACAAGTGATGATGTCGAGCGACTTCGCTATATCTTGGTGACCCAGCGAGACAATTACCTTCCATTAAAGGTGATCCGCGAGCAGCTCGAGGCCATGGATTCCGGTCAGGTTACCGCGATCATGAGCGCGAGCGAAGCTGATCCACTAGTTTCTCCAGATAGCTTCCGCGCACCAACTTCGACGCACTTGAGCGACCGAGACGTTGCCGAGCAGGCTCAAGCAGACCAAGAACTTGTCGATGAGTTCGTGCGTGATGGATTGATCGTTCCTGATGTGGCTGGTCATTTCACCGCCGACGACGTCCGCGTGGTTACTGCAGCCATGGCGCTAGCGGAATTCGGTTTGGATTCTCGCCACCTCAAGACGCTGCGGACTATGGCTCGTCGCCAGGCTGATCTCATCTCTCAAGTAACGGAACCCGTTGCGAAGTCCGGTAAGGAAAACTCAGCACAGCAGGCGGAAGAACTTGGACAGCAGCTTTCTGCCCTGGTCGTATCACTGCATGCTTCGCTGCTCAAGAATGAGCTGCGAAATTCCGGGCGCTGAGATGCAGTCGCTGAATTTGCTCGGGGTCTACCCGGTCGGCCCGGAACACTTTCTGTGCGCGTTGCTGCACGCACCAGAGCAGAATCTATTCCTGCCAATTTGGCTTTCGCCATTTTCTGGAGGCAAACTGGCCGCGCTCATTGATGATGTAGGCCCCCTGAACCCGAGTATTTACGAAACGTATTTGGAAACGCTAAAGGATCTCGGCGCTCAAGTGCAGGCCGTGCGCATTGCGAGCTATTACGAAGGCGTGTTTCATGCCGAGGTGTTGCTGAGTACTGGCAGCAAAGTAGACACGAGCATGTCCGACGCGCTGCTTTTGGCTTGGACAGGGGATATTGCTCTCGAGGTTGACCCTCAGGTTTTGCGGCAAGCCGGCATACGGATTTCCGCGGCAGATGCGAAAGGTATCTTTGACCTTGATCTTCCCGTTGTCGAAGGGGACGCTGAAGACGGAAGTGTTTCCGCAAGCGGTGACCCAGAAGCAGACCGCGATTTTGAGCAGCTGATGAAGAGCCTTGGCGCGGATGATCTTTTTACTTCCGATGATGAAGATGGAGACGGGGCTGCCAACTAAACCTCCCTCAATGTAAAGTAAAGGTTGAGACTTCGGCGTGTCGGCCCGAGCTGATAGAGTCAAATGCCTAAGCTATCAGTACAAATACTGTTAGCCGAGACAATAGAAAACGGGAGTATGGAAAATGAGCGATCTGCAACAAGAGCTTGAACTTTCCGCAGTGGAAGGGCCTGTTCAGGAAACGCTGTTTGATATCGGGCCTTCTGACGAAGTGGGGTACCGAGTTCCGATTGCATGCCAGGTAGCAGGCATCACGTACCGCCAGCTCGATTACTGGGCGCGCACTGACTTGGTGAAGCCTTCAATCCGTGGCGCAAAGGGCTCCGGCTCCCAGCGCCTCTACTCCTTCAAGGACATTCTGGTTCTGAAAATCGTGAAAGGTCTCTTGGATACCGGGATCTCACTGCAAAACATTCGCCTAGCCGTGGATAAGCTCCGTAACCGGGGTGTGAATGACATCGCCGAGATCACGTTGGTCTCTGATGGCGCAACGGTGTACGAGTGCCGCAGCAACGAGGAGGTCATTGACCTTCTCGGCGGCGGCCAGGGTGTCTTTGGTATCGCGGTCCCGCAGATTATGAAGGATCTGACTGGCACAATTGCTGACTTCCCAGCAGAAACCATCAACCCCGAACTCAACGACCCTCAGCCTGCCGGGTTTGATGAACTCGCAGATCGTCGCCGTCGTAAGTCTTCCTAGAGAGTTCTGAAAGGCTGCAGCCCCGCCGTTTACTCCCCGGCGGGGCTGCAGCCTTTCGTACTGCTGTGGGTCTAGCGCAAGTGGTTAGTCCACAACGGCGGTCAGAGCGGCACTGACCTGCTCAGCGGATGGAGCCTCTTTCACCACGGATGCGACATCTGTCACAGCCGTATCTGCAGGGCTATCGCCTACACGAACGACGTCAAGCTTGATTCGCTCACCGAGCCGGTCCTGCAGTGCTGCTGCCGCCTGTGGTGAACCATCATCATCGGCGGTGCCGGTGGTAATCAACACGATGCGAATATCGCGATCGAGCTCACGCATGGCATCGGCAGCAGCGAAGAGCGCTTCACGAGTCTGCGGAGCACCACCGGTGCCAAGCAAGCTGGCGGTGTATGCGACGTCCTCGGCATCACTGGTCATAGCAATGTTGCTGCGCCAACCCTTCGTTACACCAGGGTTCAGTGGGGAAGAGTAGTTCCAAAGCGCTACTTGATGGCCAGATTCGGTGACACGGTATGCAGCATCGCGTATCGCGGTGTCGACTGCTGGCTTGAAAGGCTGCATCGCATCTGACGTATCGTACAGGAATAACGTGTCCAGAGCTTGCTGTTGGTTTTCGGAACCAACTTCTTTCTGTTCCTTTTCTGTTTCATCGACCGGAATTTCTGCCACCTGGGACCAAACCTGATCAGGGACATCAACCACCTGTGATTTGCTATCAGTTTTCAACGTTGACGCCGCGTACTTCATGAGGTCCTGCCCGGCGCGAGACTTATTCTCATCGACGTTATCAGTACTGTTCAGCGGTATACCGACGTAGTTCAAAACTGCATCTAGCGATGTGAAAACCCGGTCACCGGATGCTTGTTCAATAGCTGCTGCGTATAGACTCTGTTCATCTTGGATTGACTCTATATCTTCCACTGCCTGCTGTTGTAGGACATCTACGGCGCCTGCCTCATCTTTGGCAAGCAATGACGCAACAGCAACAGAGGCATCCGAGCGTTCAGGCAACACAAATCGCACTGACTCCAGCTTAAGTGTCGCTGGATCAGTAGAAGTTTGCCCCTCCACGCCGAGAGGCGCCGCGTAAACAATCTGTGGGTCAGGTACCGCCGCCGAGCGTTTTGCGTTCCTAAGTACGGCGTCTGGGTTCGCGGTTTCCGGAGCGAGAAGGATAGCTGCGTCCTCGACCTTATCGACGAGCTCTGCCTGCATACAGTAGTCCCGCACAACACGGTGCGACTCGTTGTACGCGGCTACGATCGCTTCACCGACCGATCGTTCCGTAGACGCTACTGGCAGTGAGAGTTCTCCAGACACGCACTGTGCTTCAGAAGCATCATCGGACTGTTCTGGCTTCAGCTTCATCATCAAAATGGCACTCAAAATCACAGCGAGCGCGACCAGAATGACCAGGATCGCTCCACCGGACAAGCGATAGTTACTCTTGCCATCAGAATGTCGGCCCATGCCAATACCGTCCTTACTTCGTGTACAACCCGTCTAGCGTTGTCAAACAGTCTATCGCCCTAGAACTACGTCGAGGAGAGCGACGAGCCGGGAGCGTAATTCTTCTCCACGTGCGCTGAGCGCTCGTTGGCGCTGCACGTACATGGCTTTTCCCTCAGTAGTCTCCACAGGAACGATGTCGAAGCCGAGTTCCCGGCAGTCGTACGGGGATGCCTCCATATCGAGGCGACGCGCGTCCTTGGCCAATTCGAAACAGTCAAGGAGGAGCTCGCCAGGGACCAATGGGCCAAGTTTCAAAGCCCACTTAAACAGATCCATGGTGGCGTGCACACAGCCTGGTTGTTCCCTCGATACCTGGTCTTCCCTCCGCAACGCCACAACGTTGAGGGGGCGAGCTGGGGGAGTAAAGAAACGAAACGCGTCGAAGTGGCTGCATCGAAGCTGATGAGATTCAACCACTGAGTTCGTGCCGTCTGCTCCGAGACGAAGCGGAAGATCATGGCGAGGGTGTTCCTCGAGATACAACATTGCCCATTCATGCAAACCGAAGCAGTCAAAGTGCGCCGAACGAGAGGCTGTCGCGCGAAGTAGTTCGTCAATTTCCCGAACGTCTTGTTCACGGTGCGCAAGAAACGACGCGATGTCTGCACACACGTGCCTGCTGTCTACAACTTGGTAGTTGCGCCATGAGGCTTGAGGAAGCGTAGAGGCGTCGAGAAGCACTGTATTTGCGCCAGGATGCCACTTCTTAAGGTGTGTGGGGCGGAACCTGTAGTAGTCGAACAGGAAGTCCCACACCGGGTGCTTCTGTGCGCGACGACGGCGAGCTAGGTGTGGCTCGACGAATCCGGCCGCACGTTCCTCATGCGACGCGATTCGAGCCTCGTATTCGGCTGACTCCAGGAACGTGCGAATCATGAATTCTCGTGGGTCCAGTCTGCGACCGTGCCCACGTACTCCTCAATGACGTCCTCAAGAGCAAGTACGCCAACGAGGCGACCTTGATCGCGGACCTGAGCCATGTGTGCAGAGCGACGGTGCAGCGACGTCAGCGCACTATCCAGCGACTCAGAGCCATCAATCACCATCAATGGGCGGATGCGGCTCACCGGTACCAGTGGATCATCCTCATCGGACTCCATCAGGTCCAAAATGTCCTTCACGTGAATATATCCAACGAGAATGCCGGAAGGCCTAGCAACGGGGAAGCGCGAATATCCGGTTTCACGTACAGCTTGCTCGATTATCGAAAGCGCGACGCCCTCAGGGTAAAAGGGGATGGTTGTCAGACGATCGAGCGGGATCATTACCTCTTTGAGGTTCCTCGACTCAGAGCGCAGCGCCTTTGAAAGGCGAGCTGTTTCCTCAGCGTCAAGAAGACCCTCTTCGCGTGATTCACGAATCATGTTCGCCAGCTGTTTCTGGTCCACAGTGGATGAAAGCTCATCGCGCTGTTCAATACCAAACAGAGCCAGCGTCTTACGCGCTACCCAGTTCAAGAAGCGAATAAACGGCCCCGTGGCCTTCATCCAAAGCGTCATAGCGGGGGTAAGCCAAACAGCAGTTGACTCTGGTCCGGCAATCGCAATGTTCTTCGGCACCATCTCGCCGAACAAGATATGCAAGAAGGAGATGAACGCCAGCGCAATCACGAAGGAAACAGGATGCAGCCACTCACCCGGCAACCCCATCGCGAGAAACGGAACTTCAACATAATGTGCAACGGCAGGCTCAGCGACCTTACCGAGCACGAGTGACGCGATGGTGATGCCCAGTTGGGCACCTGCGAGGTAAATCGAGAGGTGTTCTGTCGCGTACAGCACGCCAGCAACATTTGTCTTGCCTTGTGCCTGCATTGACTCCAATCGATCGCGCCTGGAGGACACGAGTGCGAACTCGGACGCAACGAAGAACGCGTTGAGCGCCAGCAGGACCAAAATGAGAAGGAAGGCTACCCAAATATTCACTGTGCTGACCTCCTCTGAAACTCGATTGCTTCCTCTGGAGAAATCGGACTCAAAATTGCCCTGTCGATCCTGCGATCATCCATTGTGGAAACCCTTGCGAGCCAGTGGCCAGCGCTGCCCGTTTCAAACTGTTCCTGGAAATCAGCTGTACCGGAGGGGAGCACTACTTTGTCGCCAACTGTCGGGATATGTCCAAGTGCTGACATAATCAGTCCTCCAAGAGTTTCGTAAGGCCCCTCGGGTGCAACATAACCGAGCTCCTCCTGCAGTTCATCGAGCCGCACCAAACCAGAAATCTCCCACGACGTTCCGACGTGTAAAAAGTCCCGCTCGGATTCGCGGTCGTCGTACTCGTCGTACACCTCACCGAGGATCTCCTCGACTACGTCCTCAATCGTGACCAGACCTTGCGTTCCGCCGAACTCATCCGCAACCAGCACTACCTGTGAGCCCGCGGAACGAACCCTGTTGAGCACCGCATCGCCGTCAAGCGTCCCGGGGATAAACGGAACTGGCTTGGCCAGCGTTGACAGCTTGGTGGTTGCACGCTGCTTCTTATCTACCGAAAAGGCGTCTTTGATGTGGACCACGCCTATTGTGTCGTCCAAGTCACCACGGCGGACGGGGAAGCGCGAATGGCCTGTCTCACGTGCAAACGCAATCAAATCCGCTACGGTGTCCTCAGCGTCAAGCGCATTAATGGTTGAACGTGGCGTCATCACGGCTTCGGCGGTGGTCTCTCCGAACTGCAGCGATCTGTCGATCACCGCTGCGGTATCTGCGTCAAGGTCTCCAGACTCCATCGAGTTTCGGACCACCGCACCCAGCTCTTGGCCAGAACGAGCGGAGGCTAGCTCATCTGCTGGCTCAATCCCGAGTTTTCGCACAACCCAGTTCGCCGAAGAATTGAGCCACTTAATAAACCAACCAGCTGCGGTATTAAACGCATTCACAGGAGGTACCACGACCCGGGCAGTCTTCAGCGGATCCGTAATCGCCATGTTCTTTGGAACAAGTTCGCCAAAAACCATCGAAAGCAATGTCGCAATCGCCAACGCAAGGATCAGCGCTACTGTCGTTGAGGCCGCTTCACTCAGACCAACGAGCTCAAGCAGGGGGGTGAAGAACTTGCCCAACACCGGCTCGGCGAGGAAGCCAGCTGCGAGCGTCGTCACGGTAATCCCGAGTTGCGCGCCTGACAACACGAACGAAAGGTTCGCGTGGTCTCGAGCGACGGCTTTCGCCGTGCGGTCGCCGACCTCCCGGACGTGCTCATCGATAGTTGAGCGCTCGAGTCCTGTCATTGCAAACTCGATTGCAACGAACAGGCCCGTTGAGGCCGTCAACAAGATGAAGCCCAAAAGAGCAAAGATTGAAATGACTATATCCATCGACTATGACCGAGGCGTCCGACGCCTACCGCTCCTTCCCGTCGACCGTCGTCGTTGAGCATTGGCACTGGGGCGTTTCGAACGCCTGGTTGCGTTGTGGTTCTTTCGCTGATGTGGTGGCTGGCCACCAGGCGGTGGCAGGGGCTTCCCAGACGGCTGCCGAGCTCCGGTGATCTCAACGACCTCAGGTGTGAGCTCCTGCGCCCGGACTTCGGTCGCTCGCACTCCAGCTTTGTTGAGAAGCGAGCGAACCTCCTTACGCTGTTCATCCATGACCAACGTAACAACGTTGCCCTCAGTGCCCGCACGCGCTGTACGCCCCGCGCGGTGCAAGTATGCCTTGTGTTCTGCAGGCGGGTCGATGTGGACAACGAGTGAGACTCCCGAAACGTCGATTCCGCGTGCTGCGATGTCCGTCGCAACTAAGACTGGAGTTGAACCATCAGCGAAACCCTCTAGTGCGCGAGTTCGAGCACCTTGACCTTTGTCACCGTGAATTCCCTGCGCGTGAACTCCGGCGCGACGAAGCTTCTTCACCTGCCTGTCCACACCATGCTTCGTGCGCATAAACATGATCGTCTTGCCTTCGCGTGCGGCGATTTCCAGCACTCGAGCATTGCGCGACTCGCGGCTGCCACACAACAGGACGAAGTGTTTCATGGTCTTTACAGCTGACTTCGCTGGAGCTGTGGAGTGCGTAACCGGATTATGCATGTACCTGTCAACGATTCTCTGTACATCGCCATCGAGCGTTGCAGAAAACAGTAACTTCTGGGAATCCTTTGGCGCTCGGTCGACAAGCTTGATGACTTGAGGCATGAAGCCCATGTCGGCCATCTGGTCGGCTTCATCAAGCGTGACGATTTCCAGAGCCCGAAAGTCGAGTACGCCACGCTGCAATAGATCCTCTGCACGGCCCGGTGTCGCCACCAAGAGGTCGACTGGTGCCGCCAAAGCGCGGATCTGCGTATTGATATTGACGCCACCAACTACATCCAGCACGCGAAGGCCTTGTGCGCTCGCAGGGCTGTTCAATCGCTGTTGAATCTGGCTTGCCAATTCACGCGTCGGTGCGAGCACAAGTCCACGGGGCCGTCCAGGCTGACTTGGCGCACCACTAAGACGCGCCAACATCGGCAAACCAAACGTAAAAGTCTTGCCGGAGCCGGTCGGGCCACGCCCAAGCACGTCTCTGCCTGCTAGGACATCAGGAATAGCCGCTTCCTGAATTGGAAACGGCCGAGTAATTCCTTCTGCGTTGAGCGCGCGCACCAGGGGGTGGGGAAGGCCGAGATCGGCAAAACTTTTCATTGCAAACACCCTAGTGCCTTTTTGCGGTCAGGTGCTATCGCCACGCTTAGTAACGAAGCTCCTTGCGGTCGCCAGACCACGCGATATGGAACGTGCCGTCCATATCGACGCGCTTGTAGGTGTGCGCACCGAAGAAATCACGCTGTCCCTGAATCAGCGCCGCAGGCAAGCGGTCTGCGCGCAAGGAATCGTAGTAGGAGAGCGAGGACGCGAATACCGGAACCGGAAGCCCGAGCTGCGTAGCCGTTATGACGACGCGACGCCACGCATCAATGACGCCGCCCTCCAGCTCATTGCGGAAGTAAGGGTCGAGCAACAGTGATGGCAGCTCTGGGTTTTTCTCATACGCCTCCGTGATGCGGTCGAGGAACTTCGCGCGGATAATGCAGCCACCACGCCAAATCTTCGCCAGCTCACCAGGCTTCAGACCCCAGTCGTACTCCTCGGAACCCGCAGCAATTTCATCAAAGCCTTGCGCGTACGCAACGAGCTTTGAGGCGTACAGAGCACGTCGGACATCCTCGACGAACTGCGCCTTGTCCAGACCAAGGTCAGCGAACGAAGCTTCTACGCCACTAGGGAGGTTGGCTTCCAAGGCCGCGGTGCGTTGCGCAGTAGAAGAAGAAAGCGCACGAGCAAACACTGCTTCGCCGATGCCAGTGACTGGGACGCCCAAGTCTAGGGCCTCCTTCACAGTCCAGCGACCCGTGCCCTTCTGGCCAGCCGCGTCCACAACGACGTCGACAAACGGTTTGCCTGTTTGCTCATCGACTTGCTTCAGTACCTCAGCGGTGATCTCGATCAGGTAGGAATCCAGGTCACCCTCATTCCACTCGGAGAAGATTTCAGCGATCTCCGCCGGCTCCAACCCAGCTGCGTAGCGAAGCAAATGGTATGCCTCGCCGATGACCTGCATGTCGGCGTACTCGATGCCGTTATGCACCATCTTGACGAAGTGTCCGGCACCATTTGGGCCAATGTGGGTCACGCACGGAACGCCGTCGATTTTCGCGGCAATATCCTCAAGCAGTGGGCCAAGCGCCTCCCATGACTCGACAGGACCACCAGGCATGATCGAAGGACCAAGCAGTGCACCTTCCTCGCCGCCAGAGATACCTGCGCCGACGAAGTGGCGCCCCTTTTCAGCGACTTCTTTCTCACGGCGGATCGTATCGGTGAACAACGAGTTACCGCCATCGATGATGATATCGCCCTCATCCATCGCTTCGACGAGCTGATTGATCACGGCATCCGTAGCCTTGCCAGCCTGGACCATGATGACAGCACGGCGTGGACGCTCCAGCGAGGCAACAAAGTCCTCAATCGTTTCAGATGGGATAAACGAGCCCTCATCCCCGTGCTCGGCCATTACGGCGCGAGTCTTCTCAGGGGACCGGTTGTAGATAGCAACCGTATGTCCGTTGCGGGCGAAATTACGTGCTAGGTTCGAACCCATCACCGCCATACCGACAACGCCGATCTGGGCGAGATGAGTCTGGGACTGATTCGTATCATGCTCGGTGGTAGTCATGCAGACAATACTACGCTGCTGAGAGGAAAGAACGGAATGAGTTTTCTATTCGAAAAAGTTGATCGCGAGCTCAACGAGGAAGAATTGCGGACCCTCAACGAATACAACAACGGTTACGCCAACACGATCGGCATGGTGATCACGGCGTGTAGCCCAGAGTGCGTAACTGCACATATAGACGTCGGACCCCAGCATCTTCAGCCTGCTGGGATCGTCAACGGGGGAGTCTATGCCGGTCTCGCAGAAACGGTAGGTTCCGTTGCAGCGATGGCGACAGCTGGCAGACCTGCTGTCGGCATGAACAACAACACCGACCTCCTACGAAGCGTCCGTGACGGGCGAATCGAAGCATCCGCGCGCCCAGTTCATGTCGGGCGGCGAACCCACCTCTGGCGCATCGAAATGCATCACGAAGGCAAGTTAGTGGCCCTGACCAATCTGAAGCTCCTCGTACCCTAAAGCCAGCGGTTCTTCCTGAACCACCAATACATCAGTGCCATGGTCAGGATCATGATGCCGAGCACCACCGGGTAGGAGTACTTCCAAGCCAATTCCGGCATGTTCTCGAAATTCATGCCATAGACACCGGCAATCATGGTCGGGGCCGCAGCCATACCAACTACTGCAGATATCGTACGCATATCGGAGTTCTGTTGCATCGAAACCTTCGCAACCGAGGCGTCAAGCAGAGAAGAAAGGCGTTCATCGAAGCCTGAGAGGTGGTCACTCACGATCGTCGCGTTGTCCTGCACGTCACGGAAGTAAGATCTGAGCGCTTTCCGCATCAGATCACGGTTGTTGGTCAAACCATTCTTTAACGCCGGTGCAAGTGGGTCGATCGCGTGGCGCATCTCCAAGATCTCACGTTTGTAGTTGTAAATCTTGTCAATGTTAATGTCTCGCCGAGGCGTAAACACTTCGTTTTCCAGCTCATCGACGTCGCGGCTCAGGTTGTCTGCGACCTTCAAATAGTTATCGACGATGTAGTCGGACACCACCCATGCGACGGCACTTGGGCCAAGCACCGCAAGCTCCTCCTCGCTCTCTAGTTTGCCAGTCAAATCAGGCAGTGGTGCGCCGTGCCGGATTGTGATCGCAAAGTTCGGACCGGTCACAATTTGGACTTCACCAGTGGAAATGATTTCACGGGCATCCGCAACCTCCTCATCGTCGCGGTAATACACCGAGCGCACGACCATGAACAGCTGCTCATCGTAGCGCTCAACCTTTGGCCTCTGGTGGGCATCGACTACGTCGTCAACGATCAGATCGTCAATGTCGAAAAACGACGAGATCTTCGTCATCTGCTCATCTGTCGGACCTTTCAACGAGACCCACACAAACGCGTTATCGTGCTCCCGCGCGACCTGCAGCGCCTGTGGAATCCGATAGTTGCCAGGGACGCGCTTGCCGTCGACAAATACTTTGCAAAAGTCGATCGAGCGTTCCAGAGGGACCTTCACCGGTATGCGCGATGGTTGAAGCGTGTTTTTCGACGACTTCCTCGACAACGGGATCCTTGGTGGCATAGTGGCCCCCTTTACTACCTGCGTCGCGCCAATCAAGGGCGAGGGATACAACAACGCTCGAGATACTACGCCCTTCGAGAACGGAACACGAACGCGCCTCTCCAACCTCATACAAAGGGGAGAGGCGCGTCAGCAGAGTCACCTAGTTCTCTGCGTTTTCGGAGCTCGCGTGGCGTTGGCCTGGTGTAGTCGGAAGGTTGTATCGCTTCGAGCTCAAAGCGTTGTAAACCCACGTCAACGCTGTAACAGTCCGGTTGCGCAATCCAGTAAGGAACGAGACGTGGACGTAGAGCCACATCAACCAACCCAAGAATCCAGCGATTTCGACCTTGCCCATCTTCACGACAGCGTTAAAGCGAGTGACGATAGCCATCGATCCCTTGTCAAAGTAAGAGAATGGCTCGCGCTGTTCCGGCGTAATCTCGTCTTCAACCTGTGCCTTCAAAATCTTTCCGACATATTCACCGGACTGGATTGCAACCTGAGCGACGCCTGGCAAGCGGTCGCGGCTCATCATGTCGCCCACGATGAATACATTCGACAGTTCGCCAACGGACAGGTCAGCGTTCACCGGCACCTTGCCGTTACGTTCAGCCTCTACACCAGCTTGCTCGGCGACCTGCTTGCCCAGCGGGGAAGCCTGGACACCAGCAGACCAAATCTTCGTTGGAGTGTAGACAGTGGTCTCTTCGTCGGTCTTGGTGTTCTTGTACGTGACGCTCTCAGCGTCGACGTTAGTCACAATGGCATTCAAGATGACAGTAACGCCTGCCTTCTCCAACTCGCGCTGCGCCTTCCGGCCAAGACGCTTTCCAAATGGTGGCAGAACCTGTGGCATGCCGTCGATAAGAAGGATCTTGGTCTGATCTGGTGAGAACGAGTACTGGCCTCCAGCAAATGCGCGGTGCGCCAACTCGGCGATCTGTCCAGCGAGCTCAACACCAGTTGGACCGGCGCCGACGAGCACAAAAGTGAGCAGCCGTTCGCGTTCTTCAGCGGAAGTAGCTAGCTCAGCTTTCTCGAAGGCATCAAGAATGCGCGCGCGCACCTCGAGCGCGTCATCGGCTGTTTTCAAACCAGGTGCGAACTCCGCAAAGTGATCGTTGCCGAAGTAGGACTGGCCTGCACCCGCTGCGAGGATCAATGAGTCGTAGGCATACTGTGACGACGCACCATCATCGGAAGCAGTGACGATCTGATTCGCGGTATCGATCTCGTCAACATTGCCGCGCACAACGCGAACGTTGTCCTGGCTTGCCAAAATCTGGCGAACCGAAGAGGCAATTTCGCCGACAGACAGAAGACCGGTCGCTACCTGATAGAGCAGAGGGGCGAAGATGAAGTGGTTTGTGCGGTTAATAATCGTAATGTCTACGTCTGCATCCGCGAGTGCATGAGCAGCGTTAATGCCACCAAACCCCGCACCTACGATCACGACGTGATGGCGGTTTCCAGCGGGGCGGTATGGTGTCTGAGTCATAAAAGTGTCGCTCCTTGGGAAAGCTGTTTGAATTTTCTTCCCTTTATAGTACGCCCATAATGTTAGAACGGTATGGTTTTGGAGATGAAGCGTCGAAAACTCCGCTGAAAGTTTGACCAAGTAAGGTGGGGAAGCGTGCCGATTCCTGAACCAGTACCAACGCATTTACACACTGTTGACGCCACAAAGTGGCCACGGCTAGTGCAGCCGTTGGATGGGTTTGCTCTGAAAACTCGCGCCAGGCTTGCCGAGGCCGAGTTTGCTCGAGCCTGTGACGCCGCGGGTGTAACGCTTTCTGGTGACGACGCTGACATTCTCGTGAACCATGAGCGGCTTTTTGAACGAATCGCGGCTGCTGGCTGGACAGGCCTGGCAGAGGGGTACATGGCAGGCGAGTGGTCAGTGACCTCATCGGATGTACTTGTTGAAGTCATTGCGAAGCTGCTGGGGCAGGGCTACGTACCCCGTCGTACATCGTGGAAGCCACGGCCGGAAACTGTTGGAGCGATGCTGCCGAGTTCTCTCGTACAGCACTTTTCGGGCGATCGTGTGAGTGCTTTCCAGGGTCATTTCGCTACAGGTGTCGCAACTACCGAGCGCAAACTGACCAAGTCCTACCCGGAGCAGCGTGCCAAACAGCGTGGCGCGAAGCGCCGCTATATCGATGTGACCACCTACGAAGCACCGCTCGATGCGGATCGAGCCGACTTGGGCGATATACAGGCGCGGAGCGCTCAGCAGTTGCTGGGCCTAGTCGGTGCAGGGCGCGGTACGAGAATGCTCGAGTATCCGAACTCGGGAGGTGCTGTGGCTCTGGCCGCGATAGGGCGCGGAGTGGTGGTTGATACTCTCGCAATTAGCCATGACAGTGCCGCTCATCTTCGGGAATACCTCATTCTTAATGGCGCTGCGAACGATGTGCGCGTTGCCGTGGGCAAACTTGGTGACGCCCAATGGGCCCAGCAGCATGGGCCGTATGATGCAATCGTTTCATTTAGTCAGCTTGAATCATGCCCGAAACGCGATAAAGTGCAGTACCTTCGCGCGATGGACCGCATGCTACTTCCAGGCGGGCGTATCGGTGTGCAATCGGTGATGGCACGTCGCGTGCAATCAAAAACCGTGAACCGAGCGTGTCGGAGTGCGCTTCAAGTGCTTGGTGCGTATGTATGGCCAGGTATGGAGTATCAATATGAAGTCGATTTTCTGAAGCTAGTTGAACAGCAAACGCATCTCCAAGCGATCAGTATTAGCCGTGCGCCGGAACATCTTCGGTTGTCGATTCGTTTGCAGCGTCAAATGTTTGAAGGGCGGCTCCGTGAAGCTGCGGCCGATGGCTATGACGAAGTATTTCGCCGACTATGGCTCTGGCAGTTTGCGGTTCGCGAAGCAGTTGCATCAGTAGGGGGCTTGGATCTGGCACAGGCGGTATTGGTACGGAAGCACCGGGGTGGGCGCCGATAAGAAGCAAGGGTCAAGTGCCTTAGTTGACATAATGTACATTATCGGACATTTCCACAACTTTGCATATAGATAGCGAGCCCGCCCAATAACGCAACGTGACGTAATTGGGCGGGTAATTCTGGACAGTCTACTTGGTCATATTGAGGCGAATATTCAGTAGCCCGCTCTCGGCAATCTTCGCTGCGACAAATTCAGGCGTCTCAACGCCGTAGTCAGCTCTATCAAACGGTACATCGCCCGCGACGATGAGATGGCTGCCAGACAGGGCTACGTCAAAAGGTGCTGTGACGCGATTCGTCTCGCCATGGATGGTCAAGTCTCCGACCACGTTCACGGTTCCAGCGGAACCGTCTGATGGAACCTTGGATAGATCAATCGGCTCGGTGATCGTGAAGCTTGACGTCGGGTATTGATCCGTGTGAAGAATCTTCCGGCGTACGTTGTTGTCTCGAACATCGCTGTCTGTAGTCAAATTCGTCATGTCGACTACGATTTCGCCAGATTGCAGTACACCCGACTCAATATGTACTTCGCCTTCAACGCCTGTCGTCGATCCTGAGGTTGTTTTTGCTTCACCAGGAAGAACTTCATCGAACGTGAACCCAACGGACGTCGAGTTGACGCCAGGACGCTTTTGGATTTTCCAAACGCCGTTGATGTCAGTGTCCGCCGGTTTAAGTCGGTCTGTATCAATTCCTTCTGTCTTGACTCCACCGCCACCAAACATGTTGAGCAGCAATGGGATCATCGCGATTAGGACCGCGAGCACCGCAATTCCCGCAACCATGACCATCAAGAGCTTCTTCTTGCGGTCGCTGGGAGCTTGCACTTCCTTCATGGGTACTTACCTCAACTTCTCAACTGTTCGCGCTAATTCAATTAATTCGTCACACATGTTACGTAATTCATCCGGGTTTGCACCTTCATCCACCGCTGTCCGGATATCTTCCGCTGTACAACGCAAAACGAAAAGGTTGTCGCGGAGCATCGACACAGTTTCCGGTTTAAGGATGGCTGCCCCTTCATCAATCGCAGTGCCGGCTACAAAGTTACGCTGTTCATACGCGCGCTGCTTACATGACTGGCTGCAATATTTTCGGCGGCGTCCTCTTCCCTGCTGACGAGCCATTTCTTTGCCACACCACTGACACGTAGGCGATTCGCTCTTCGCGTACACATCACTTTCTGGCATACGGGTCAGCCTAATACACACCTTGAACGGAATGCATGTCCGGTTCAATACTGCGGGAACAAAATCTAAAAGGTGAACGTTATAATAGGGCGACTGCATTTAAATGTGTTTAGAAGGGACAATTGAGTATGGCTGATCGTGTTCTTCGCGGAAGTCGAATGGGCGCTGTGAGCTACGAGACGGACCGAGACCATGATCTCGCGCCTCGGCAGCAAGCGCGATACCGCACTCCGAACGGCGAGATTTTCGAAGTGCCGTTCGCAGATGATGCAGAGATTCCAGAGGAATGGATGTGCAAGAACGGCCAGCTCGGCACCCTTATGGAAGGCGAAGGCGTCGAGTCGAAGCCGACGAAGCCACCCCGTACTCACTGGGATATGCTTCGCGAACGCCGTACTATCGAAGAGCTCGACGTGCTGCTTGAAGAGCGCCTTGAACAGCTGCGGAAACGTCGTCGCGCTGCTGCGCGCTTGGCGAAAGAACAAGCAGCAGAAAACAAGAAGTAAGAGCTAGTTATAGCCCGAAGGCGAGAGGCCACATATTCTGTAGCTTCTCGCCTTTCGTCTAACTGTCAACGCGAAGTTACTTACGCTTCGAAGCGATGAATTCCTTGGCAACCTCTACGACGTTGCCCGCGAGCTGAGGCAGGTCGTTCGCCTTGCTCAGCAGCTCGTTTGCTTTAGAGCGCTTGGCCTCGTAGCTGAGCATTCGGAATCCCTCTTTCGCCATCTCCCGTGCGGTGCCAAACTTTTCGGTGGCACCCCACTTGGTGACTTCCCAGAGAGAAGTTGTCGCGAAGCTTGCGTCTAGCTTAGATTCGCCCAACGTGCGGTCCTCGAATGTAATCGGTACTTCGCGAACGTCGAAACCGGCAAGCTCGGCCTTGTGTGCCATATCGACCTGGAAAATATAGCCCTTGTTGGACAACTCCTGGAGATCGATGGTCTCGAGGACTTCGCGTCGAAAAGCGCGGTAACCTGCGGTCATGTCGCGAACATCGCCACCCAGCGCAAGGGAAACATAGGCGTTTCCCAGCTTGGAAAGCAAGTAGCGCTGCTTCGGCCAATTTTTAACCTCCCCGCCGTCCACATACCGCGAACCGATTACGACGTCTGCGCCGCTTTCGATCTCCTCCAACAAGCGGTGAAGCTCCTCAGGTGCATGCGAGCCATCGGCGTCCATCTGGCAGATAACCTCATAGTCACGCTCGAGTCCCCAGTTGAAACCGTCGCGGTACGCGGCGAGTAGCCCTTCCTTGCCAGCACGGTGCAGGACGTGCAGGCGATCGTTCGTTTCTGCCAGTTCGTCTGCCTTCTGCCCCGTTCCGTCAGGAGAATTGTCGTCGACAATAAGGATGTCTACATCATCGTTTGCATCGAAAACCCGGCCAACAATGAGGGGAAGATTCTCAATCTCGTCGTACGTCGGGATGATCACTAATGTCGAATTCGCCACGGTGGCTGCTCCTTTTCCAGCAACGTTTCTCGCCGTTGTTCAAATGTTGTCTAGCATACTCCCTGGGTCGGCGGACTGCTGCACCGAGTATGAGCATGAACCCAAGCCAAACGAACGCAGCCTCGAGGTAGTCCCCAAAACGCACAGCAAATGTCCGCGTTGTATGTAGTGGCAGGCGTTCAATCAGGTGGTTAGCTTCAAATATAGAAGTTTCTTGGCTCACCGTTCCATCAGGGTGCACGATTGCTGACACACCTGAAGTAGCTGCAACAACTACTGCCCTATCCGTTTCAATGGCACGCAGCCTGCTCATCGCCAGCTGCTGATAGGTCATATCGCTAAACCCGAAAGTCGCGTTGTTCGTCGGTGTAGCGAGAATTTGCGCACCATTATTAATTGCCATCCGGTACGCCGGGTCTTCTGCCACTTCATAGCATGTGGCAACCCCAACAGGGATGCCTCCCATGTGGACGACACCTGGGCCATTGCCGGGCTTGAAATCGCTGGCGAGGTCCACGAGGTCCGTGATTTTCCGGAAGAAGTCGCGCATTGGCATGTACTCGCCAAACGGCTGCAAAAAGCGTTTATGATGCGTCTCGCCTGGCCCTGTTTCCGGGTCAAACACGACCATCGTGTTGCGCGCACCGACCTCGTCGCGAGTCAGCGTCCCCACCAGCACCGGTGCCTCTACTGCGCTCACAGCGCGTTCGATTGACGACGCCGCCAAAGGATCTTGAAACGGGTTCACGTCCGACGAGTTCTCCGGCCAAATAACGAGGTCAAGCTTTTCACCTTGTTTTTGGGCATCATTCGCTGCGCGAACAGTTTCATCGACGTGATTTTGTAACACGGCTCTGCGCTGAGCGTTGAAGTCAAGCCCGAGGCGCGGCACATTGCCTTGAATCGCTGCGACCAGTACGGAGTTGCCCTGTGCCGTCTGAGCCTCTGTCCCCTCGCCATCGAAACTCGGGCTGATAAGTCCTCCGAGCCCGATCGGGAGCGCGAAACCTAACGCAGCTACCCTGCGGGTTCTCCCACGCGTGATGAGAAACGTCACGAGGCTTACACCAGCGAGACAGGCGGCGAGAGAAACTAGCGCTGGACCACCAATTGAAGATAGCCACACCAGAGGCCCATTGACCTGCCCCCATGCCAGCCGGACCCAGGAAAATCCGCCGAATGGAAGCGACGAGCGGAGGAACTCCACCGCGATATACACAAATGGAAAAGCAAGGAACCCATACTGACAACGGGCAATGCGGACGCCAACCGCGCCAGTGATAAGCGCTGAGAGCGCCAGCGTGATAGCGAGCGCCACGTAGGGCATCGCGCCGACGAATGCTCCGATCCAGGGCAGGAGGATCAAGTAGCACGTGGCGGCATGGGCAAACCCGAGCAAGCAGCCAAATGCTGTACTTGGCGATGGCTTCACTGCTGTAGCAAAACGTTGCCACGGCATCAGAGCGAGGTAGAACGCACCAACGCCGAGTACTGCGAGGAACCAGTACCCGAACGGCTCATAGGAGAACGCAACCGCAACGCCGGAAAGTACCGCGAGGACAAGTCGGAGTGACGCATTCACGACCGTGGTCCCTCTTCCCCACCTTCTGATCGGCGTTTGTGCTCTTCGTAGAGCCAGTCTTCAATTTCATCCGTGTCAATGACGGGGTGCTCATCGTCGCTGGCCCCACGCTCAGGAGTTGGCCGCGTGAACGAGCCGTAGGAAGCGGAGTTTCGGGACATCGGCGTCGATTCGTACATCCTGATTCCAACATTTTCCACGCGTTGCCGCAGAGAGCGTGAAAGGTGGTTTCGGAGTATCGAGCGAGTAGGGCTGAAGACCAAGAAGAACCCCAGGATTGAAGAAACGAAGCCCGGGATAATGCAAAAAGCCCAGCCAACCATGAGAAGCGCAGAGTCGCCTGCTAGCTTCCCTACAGATGTTTTGCCACGTGCCGCCTTTGCGAGTTCGCCGCGGAGCGTGAGCGTCGCCAGTGCACCGCCTAGCACCATCAGCGCGAAGATTGCCAGCAAAGCCCAGCCAACGCCGATTGACTTCGCGACAAGGAAAAACGCCAGCGCTTCTACGAGGAAATACGTCAAAATGTAGATTGGCATGCCGACCATCTTAGCCGGACTACACGGTTACTTGCCTGAGGATTCTAGCTGGCTTAATAGCCACAGGACGTCCTTTCGGAGGTGCTGGAAGTATGGGGCGAAGTGATTGATGCCAGTTCTTCCCGGAAGCTTTGGAAGTTTACGCTTTTGAACCGGTCTACCCCACTTCTCCCCTAGTTCGGCGACCACTTGCCACGGGACGATGTCGTCGTGCTTACTGCCCCACAGTCTGAGTGGGATATCGAGTGGTGTACGAGTTCCTAATGCGTGATCGTCGAGCGCTGCGGCTGTTTTCGGAAGATCCTCGAGGAGCGTCGACATTGGGATACCTGCGGCCGTCCAGTGTACGGTGCTTGCCCAAGCATGGCGGAGGACCGCGCCCACTGCGCAGATGTTCGCGTCGAGGATGACAGCGGACATACCAACGGGGCTGAGGTGGGGCATCAGTTCTTCCGTGATCTCTGGGTCGGATGCTAGAAGGGCGGCGACTGCGTAAAGAATCATGATGGACGGAAGCGTCCCATCGATGCGGTCGAGCATCGCAAGTAGATCTGCAGGTGGTGCTCCGACGACTGCGGCGCGCAGATGTAGTTCTGGCGCGTACTCGGGTTGCTCTAACCATGAAGCTGCGGCGCCCCCGCCCTGAGAAAAACCCCAGAGACCAAGCTTTTCGACGCTGCAGCCTAGGCCTACGCTGGCGCGAACTGCATCGGCGAGTGCGTGGGCTGCTGCGCGGTGGAAGCAATAGAGCTGCACATTGTCTTCGGGATCTCGTGGATAGTCCGTCAACACGACATTCGCTCCCGCGGCGAGCAACATGTTGATCGCAGGCTGCTCGTAGGCAGCGATAAGGTCCAGTGGTTTACGTCGAAGTCGAAGTCCCACAGTGCAGGAGTAAGAAGGGTCACATGCCGGGGCAACGCCTTGGGTGGACGGGGCGAACGCGACGGTTGGACGCTGTCCATTGCCGTGCCAGGGACGCTTGCTGAGGAACACCGCGCCGGTAGCAGACATCACGCGTTCCCGCTCGTCGGTCGTGGTGTATTCAATTCTGAATGCGTTGGCACGATTGAGCCTGTACTGCAGCCCTATAGGACGAATCGGCGTTGCTTGCAGCAGTGTGCCAGGACGAGCGCCGACTGCCCAAGTTGCTTTGCCGTACTCCGCATCTGTGAGCGGATGTGAATGCGTGAGGTCAACGCTAAGCGGCAGCAGTGTGCGAAGAGTTAAGCCGAACTCCATGTACGTGCTTTCCTAGATCCTCGGAGTGTCTCGCGGGTGGGGCTGCAAGGTCTTTGGCCTGGTGTTCAGAGCGTGTGCACCGTCTGCCTGAAGATGCACTATGTCCTCGATACGCATTCCCCAGCTGTCTGGTTTGTAAATTCCTGGTTCGATGGAAAAGACCATTCCTTCATCTAGGACGAGATCATTGCCGGTGACCAGGAACGGCGGTTCGTGGCCAGCCAACCCAATGCCGTGCCCGATTCGGTGCGTAAACCACTCGCCGTATCCGTGCTCGGAGATAATGTTCCTCGCAACCGCGTCGAGCTCTTCTGCTCGCATTCCAGGCCGAGCGGCGTCGCAAGCTGCCTGTTGCGCTTGCAAAAGCACTTCGTAGGCATCGAGCTGCTCTTGGCTACCCGGTGCTCCTTCGACAAGATACGTTCGCGTGCAGTCGGAGTGGTAGCCGCTCGCGATCGTCCCTCCGATATCGACGACGACGATGTCCCCTGCTTCAATGATTCGATCGGAGAAGTCGTGATGAGGGTTTGCGCCGTTGGGGCCAGAACCAACGATGATGAAGTCTACTGCAGTGTGCTCCTCCAGGATCGCCGTGTGCAGTGCGTCGGCCACAGTGCGCTCGGTAATACCTGGGGTAAGTAGCGAGGGAACGAGGGCATGAACGCGGTCGATTGCTTCGGCGGCCTGAGCCAATTGCGCAATCTCGTCATCATCCTTGACCATAAACAGACTAGACAATGCGTCCTGCGCAAGACAGGTCTTGAATGGGTATCGCTGCAAAGCCAGCACGTGATCCGCGGTGAGCGTGCTGCCCAGGCCAACGATCGGAGGCGTTGCGCTGTCGGCAGGCGATGCGATGAGTTTATAAACTATTTCATAGGGGTCTTCGCCATCGCGCCACCCAATGGGGATGAGCGCCGGGTCGTCTGAGGGGAAGGAGCCAGCGTCGGTGCTGGGGAGGACAACGGTAGCGTTTCCTTCATCGGTGAGCACGATAGCGGAGAGCCTCTCGTGCGTATCGATTTGTGTACCGGTCAGGTATTCAAATTCCGGACCAGGGCCGATGATCACGGCGCGCAGGTGATTTGCCACAAGAAATTTGCAGGCTGCTGCGCGTCGACGTTCAAATGTATCGCTTCCGAAGAAAGTCATACGCCCATCGTAGGCGCACTAGTACTCGCACTAGTTCCCGATTGCCACTACACCGCGTCGAATAGCTTCTATCGCGCGGTTCGCATTGTTGCGAATCTCATCGCTGTAGCCGACCTTCTTCACCTGTTCTAGCAGGTCGATCACCTGCCGGCACCATCGGACAAAGTCGCCCGCGGTCAGTTCCGCGCCAGATTCTGCCGCGGCTGCAAGCGCGTACCCAAGCGGTGCGCCGGCGGTCCATTGGTGCAACGCGAGTGAGAAATGTGGGTCTGGCATTCTGGTGAGTGGAAGATTGTGGCGCTGCTCATCGGAAACGAGTTCGCCGTACACACGCATCGTTTCATTCATTGCGTGGGCCATTGGCTCTGTAGCGGCCTCCGGGGAGCCTCCCGTGGTACGGCGGTTCTCAAACACGACCATCGACGCGACACCGGCGAGCTCGGCGGGGTCCAACTCGTCCCAGATCCCGCGTTTTAGGCACTGCGCAACGAGGAGGTCCGAAACATTGTGCAGCTTTGCTAAACGCTCGCCCTCATCAGTGACTTGGAATTCTCCTTCCACGAGCTCCACGTAGTCGAGTTCTTGCAGCAGCCCGATCAGGCGCTCGAATGTTCTGCCAAGTGTGTCGGTGGCGTTGTCTACTTGCCTGCTCAGCCGGTCAAGTGCGCGCTGCTCACGGGCAAGCTTCTCGCCTACTCGGGCCAGCATTTCGCGGTCCGTGGCCGGCCATGAGTGGACGGGGTGCGCATGAAGTTGCTCGCGAAGTTTGGTGACGGATTTTGGAGTTCGATACCGGGCCTTCTCACGCAGTCGCTTTGGTGCATGCACCGGAGCGTGGCGGAGCTGGCTTGCGATCTTTTTCGCAAATTTGCGTGGTTGGTCCCGCGTATGCCGTGGAACTTTCATTCGCCCTACGACGAGTGGAGTGTTCTTGAAAAAATCAGCGTTGATGCGGCTCGACCAGCCACGCTCGGTGGTGACCCAGGGGCGCGGATCGTCGTGTCTGCCGGCGGGCTGAACCACGACCGCGAGCTCCGGTTGACGTTTACCAGGAAGCGCGATGATCTCGCCGACTTCCAGTCGGGCCAGCACGCGGGCGACCTCGGTGTGCCGGTTGTCGAGCACGTCTCTGCGTGCTTTCTTCTCCTCCACGCTGAGAGCATGTCGGATGTCCAAGTACTCCAACAGGTCCTCAATCGCGTGATCTGATGGTGGCGCGTACGAAGAGATATCGCGGGATAATTGGGCGCGAAGTCGAGCAACTTTGCCTTCCAGCCGCTCTAGGTCCCTCACCTCGCCAACCACGGATCGGTCGGTTTGGAACTGAGCAAATGACTGCTCGATAAGTCGAATGGAGTCGTCGAAACCATTCATGGCAAGCATGTTGATAGCCATGTTGTAGCCGGGAGCAAATGGTGAAATGAGTGGATACGTTCTTGTCGACGCCAATCCAGCTACATACTGCGGGTCCATCGCTGGCGCCCACTGCACAACAGCGTTGCCGAGCACATCGATCCCTCGCCGACCGGCGCGCCCCGTGAGCTGGGTGTACTGCCCTGGTGTGAGGTCTACGTGGCCCTCGCCGTTGAACTTGACTAACTTCTCCAGCACGACGGTTCGGGCCGGCATGTTGATGCCCAGGGCCAGCGTTTCGGTCGCAAAGACCACCCGGACGAGCCCTTCCACAAATAACTGCTCGACGATGTGCTTGAACGCGGGTAATAGCCCTGCGTGGTGCGATGCGAACCCCCTCAGCCACGCGCTGCGAAGCTGCCGGTAGTTCAGTACTTTGAGATCCTCTTCCGGGATGCCTTCAACACCCGCGTCGATGATCTCGGCGGCACGTGCACGTTCCTCTTCTGTCGTGAGTTCCTTCCGCGAACGGAGGCATTGGTAGAGAGCGCCATCGCATCCCGCTCGAGAGAAGATGAACACAATTGCCGGAAGCATCTCTAGCCCATCGAGCACCTCGACAACTTCCGGCCGCCCAACCGGACGGTAGCGGTCTTGTTGGCGCGTCCTCCCATGGCGACGTCCACTCGAGCGGGCACGGAACCCGCGACCTTCATGAAAGTCGTCCGCGCCTTCTTCCGTCGTTCGAGACTCGATACGGGCGATCTGATGCGCCAAAGCCCTGTTAAGTTCGGGCTCGGAGGATGGGTTGGCAGGTTCGAACAATGGAAGGACCTTCTTGCCAACCATCATGTACTGACTTAACGGAACCGGACGGTCTTCGGAAACAATCACGGTCGTATCGCCACGAACAGTGTTGAGCCATTCACCGAACTCTTCCGAGTTCGACACAGTCGCCGAAAGCCCAACGATCTGGACGGAGTCGTCCAAGTTGAGAATGATCTCCTCCCAAACAGGTCCACGTTCCGGGTCTGCGAGGAAGTGGATTTCATCCATTACCACGTGGGTTAGTCGGTCCAGGCGAGGTGCTTCCGCGTACACCATGTTTCGGAGTACCTCTGTCGTCATCACGACGATGTCCGCCGAACCGTTGATGCTCACGTCGCCTGTCAGCAGTCCAACGGATTCTTCGCCGTATGCAGCGACGAAGTCGTGGTACTTCTGATTGCTCAGCGCCTTAATTGGTGTGGTGTAAAAGCACTTTGTGCCTCGCGAGAGCGCCAGCGCAACGGCGAACTCACCGACTACGGTTTTCCCGGATCCCGTTGGGGCGCAGACGAGCACGCCCCGATCGTCTTCGAGTGCCTGGCAAGCTTCAATTTGGAATGGGTCGAGCGGAAAATCCTTCGAGGCTTGAAACTGTGCGAGAAACGAGTCAGAGGAAGCGGACATGCCCCTACAGTACGTCGTTGAAGGGATCCTCGGTAAACGTGTGCACGGGCTTTGGCTTCTCTACGGCCGCTACGTTACCAATCGGTGCTGCCTTTTCGATGGGCGAAGCTGCGTCGATAGGTCCTGAGGACTCGTCGTCGTCGAAGTCGAGCCAGTCCGGTCTGTTCCTGGCGTGGCGCTTGTCATTGATCCTGCAGAACTGGAATGCGCACTCGACGAGGAGTGTGATGGAGAGCGCCAGCGCGACCATCGAGAACGGGTCCTGGCCGGGTGTCATAAACGCCGCAAAGATAAAGATCCCAACGATGATGATCCGGCGCTTATCCTTTACCTGTTCATAACGAATGATGCCCGCGACGTTGAGCATCACGATGATGAGGGGGACTTCGAAGCTCACACCAAAGACGACGATGAGCCCGAGCAAAAAGTTATAGTAGCTTCCACCAGACAGTGCGCCAATCTGCACCTCGCTGCCCATCGTCATCAGGAAGTACAGTCCTTTGTCCAAAACAAAGTACGCAAGCATCGCCCCGGCCACGAAGAGCAGTACCGCAAGCGTCACAAACGTGAATGTGTACTGTTTTTCATTCTTGTGGAGCCCCGGCGTGATGAATCGCCAAATTTGGGTCAGCCACACTGGTGATGCCATGACGAGCCCAGCGAGCGCGCCTACCTTCAGCCGCAGCATGAACATTTCGAAGGGGCCCGTCGCTAAGAGACGACAATTGCCATCACCTGTGAAGTCTGCTCGAAGCTCAGTCGGGAGGTTGCAGTACGGGCCTCGAATGATTTCGCCGAGTGGGTACCAGTGAAAAGGCGCAGACTGATACCAAATGAATCCCACAACGGTGCCGACGCACACTGCGACGAGCGAGACGATGACGCGGCGTCGTAGCTCTTTCAGGTGTTCAACGAGCGTCATCTCGCCGGTAGCATTCTTTGGCTTCCGACGAAATCGACGACCTGCCTTTTGTGCAGGCGGAACTTGCTGTTGCCCCACTGAACTACGACCTCCAAGAATTCCTTAACAACAAACGCTACTGGCGGTGCTGGTTCTCAGGCGCGTCCCAAAAGCTTTGCTGAGCGTTAGGGCCTGTTTGCTGCTGTGGATTCGATGGAGGAGCGATTTCTTTAGGTTCCTGGCTCTGCGCAGGCTGCTGCGGAGTAGCTTGCGTCTCGTCGTCGTTGCGCAGCTCCTTGACTTCAGACTTGAAGATACGGGCGGAGCGACCCATCGAACGTGCCAAGTCGGGAAGCTTGTTTGCCCCGAACAATAACAGCACGATGGCCAAAATAATGAGGATTTCCATCCAACCTAAATTCGGCATTGGATTCCTTTCACACTGCTTGGGTAGAGTCCTCCGCTATTCTAATGCCTCTAAGCCGGAAAACGCACGACGGCGTGCCTCATCAGCCAGCTCTGGCGGACCGATGAGTTCGATGCGGTCTCCTTGGCTAAGGCAGAAACGGATAAGCCAGTCCGCGGACCCGTAGACCATGGTTGCCTCAATCCGTCCGTCATCATAGGCATCACCGATTTCGATTTCCCAGTAGTCCGCAAGCCATGTCGCATCGGAAGATACGAGTAGGTTAGCGATGTTTTCAGAGTCGAAGCCAAATGGGTCGGAGCCGTCGAACGTTTTGCCTACCGCAGAACGGTCGGCTGGAACTTCGGTCAACTGAGCTTCACGAATACGGTCAGTTCGGAAGCTCTTCTCCTCTCCTTCATCCAGCGCCGTGAAATAGGTGTGACCACCTTGGTGAAAGAACCGAATACCGGTCAACTGGCGCTCACGAAGCGTATCGGAGGAAGGCGAAAAGTATGTCACCTGCACTTGGACGCCCTGCTGCAAACCACTTTGAAGTATCCCCAGGATGGATTCTTGATCGCTTTGTTCCCCATCCGCGTCAAGCACGGAGGTACTGCCAACTACAGCTCGCAACTTCTCTGCTGCAGAACTCAGCGCCGCTTGGTCGAGCAGGCCTGGCATGGTCTCGAATGAGTCGAGCAGTAGTAACAATGTGTTTGCCTCGGTTGGTGTGAGACGCAAGGGCCGACTCAAACCTTGGTCGTCAATGACGGTCACCTCGGTCCACGAATGTTTGAGATCAATCATCTCCCCGGGGCCATTGCCAACTCCCGACAAATGGAGCATCGCCAAGTCGCTTTTCACCTGTTCCGCGTCAGTTCCGATGTCCCGCGCTATTTCCATTGGTGAACGATCTGGGTGCTGCGACAGGTATGACAACAGGTTTAAAAGCCGTGCCAGACGCACCTGGCGTTCGACTGCAGTGTTTTGCTTCATGCTTCAACTCGTTCCTGTCCTCGAAGCTGTTTGCGCAAGAGCGCAGATACCTCTTCGTGGATATCGGGCGGCGTAATTGAGCGCACATGCGGAGCAAGGCTCGCGAGAGTGCGCACGAGCCAGTCGCGTTCGACCCCACTGACAGCTATCCGGTCCAGACCCGCTGCAGAGCCTTCTGAGCGCTCTCCTTGCAGTGATAGCTCCTCGCCTACACCAGCTGAAATTTCCACCACGGCATCGACAAGCGGGCCACGAAGTACGTTCTGAAGTACGTCACGCGGGTCCTTGGTGGCGTCGTGAAACGATGTCTGATTCTTCGACTTCCTGATGTTGCTCACCTTCATCAGTCTGAAGACGCGCTCCTGGCCGCGATCGCAGTCCCAACCAACAAGGTAAGTCTTGTTATTGAGAGGTACGACGCTCCAAGGGTCGAACGTTCGGCGCTGGATCGACGCACCTGGAGCTGGCTGAAAATCGAACGTCATGCGGGTCTTGGTGCGTGCGCAAGCCAAGGCCGCCTTGAGTACATCAGGGTCGAGGTTGATGATGTCGTTGTCGACGAACGCAATGGTTGGACTATCAAACATCCTGGTAACGCCAGATGCCGCGATCTTTGTCCAACCGGATCGCGCAAACGCGCCTAGGCGTCCCGCCTGGCTGAGATCAACTACTAGGCCGAGCGCCGTTGCCTCCTCAACAGTGAGGTTGAGCGGCTCGAGTTCATATTTATCGTGTTCGATCCATGCCTCGCCTGCTCGAGTTTCTGCGGGCACGCCAACACGGCGAAGGTCGTCGACGTCGCGCTTAATCAGTTTTTCCAGGGCCTCTGGAGTTCGATCAGCGTATCCGTCGACGTGCTTGGCAATCCACTGCTGTGTCCTCGGACGCGGTGACCCCAGTAACGCGAACGCCAAGTTCAGCTGCCGGGAAGTCATTACATCACTACGCGTCATGATGCTCCTGTTGGTGGTTGTCCACGATGTATTGGATCAAGGCGTCGACGTCAGCGTTCTCGGTTTCGAAGGGATCGAGAAGCTTGAGCGTTCGAGGCTCTGGACGGTTTACTTTCAGGTGCACCCAGTCGACGTTGTGCTCCGCGTTGTAGTCCCGAGCAGCTGAGAGGAACCTGCCCCGCAGCGCGGCGCGAGTCGTGGCAGGAGGCTGCTCAGCAGCCATTCGAATGTCCGCGTGGGTAGTCCAACGCGCCGCGAGGCCTTTGCGTTGCAGCAGGTAGAACAGACCACGCTCCGGGTTGATGTCGTGATAGGTCAAATCAATCTGTGCCAATTTCGGATGTGACCAGTCCGTGTCTAGTTTTTCACGAACTTGCTCTAAGAGCTTGTGTTTGATCACCCAGTCGATCTCTGTGTCAACCGCAGAGAAATCCTGCGTCTCGATTGCAGTCAGCACTCTTTGCCATAGCTCCACTACCCGACCGAGTTCCTCGTTTGAGGTTCCCTCGTCTGGCCGTTGTGTCAGCCATTTTGTGGCGGCGTCAAGAATCTGTTGCTGCACCGCGAGTGCTGTAACAGTTGAACCATCTTTACAAGTAAGGAGCGTTTGGCCAGTCGGGTCGAGCGCAATCGCTCGAATATGCTTGATCGGATCTTCGAGCTCCACGTTCGGCATCGGGAAGCCAGCCTCGAGCATCTCAATGACCAGCTGCGTCGCGCCTACCTTGAGCGCGAACGTAGTTTCCGACATGTTGGAGTCACCGACGATGACGTGCATTCGGCGGAATCGATGAGAATCTCCGTGTGGCTCATCTCGAGTGTTAATAATGGGACGCGTGCGCGTGGTGGCAGATGAAACCCCTTCCCACACCTGGTCGGCGCGCTGGGACAGCACAAACTTGCCCTTATTGATCATTCCTGCGCCGCATATTAGCTGTCTCGTAATCAAAAAAGGCAGGAGCTGCTTGCTGAATGACTTCAGGACGATTTCTCGACTCACTAGATAATTCTCGTGTGCACCGTAAGAGTTGCCCTGTGAGTCGACGTTGTTCTTAAACAGGTACACCTGGGCCGGAGTCCCCTCCTGTGCAAGGGCTTCCTCTGCATGCAGCGCAAGCTGGTGGTAGAGCATCTCGCCAGCCTTGTCGTATTGCAAGAGCTGCATCAGTGAGTCGCACTCTGGCGTCGCGATTTCAGGGTGCGCACCTACGTCGAGATAGAGCCGAGAGCCATTCTGGGTGAAGATATTCGACGACCGATAGCGCGAAACTACCGGCCGGAACAAGTAGCGCGAAAGCTCTTCCGGGCCAAGGATGGATTGCCCATGTGCGTAGGCGGCGAGCCCAAACTCCGTCTCTACCCCCATGATTCGGCGCGCATACAGCGCAGGGTGTTCGGAACTCATTGGCCACCTTTTTGAACGAATGAGCGCACAAACTCCTCAGCGTTCGTGTCAAGCAAGGCATCAATCTCATCGAGTAAATCGTCAGTGCCTGTCACCTTGACCTGGGCTTGGGCGCTGTTGCCTTCTTCATTCTGCGGTTCCGGGGTGTCTCCTCCACCGAACATTTGTTGCTGCTTAGACATGCTTATACCCTAGCGCGTTTAGCAGCTCCGATGCCGTTGTAGCGCGGTTGATGATTTGGGCAGTTTGCTCATACGTCCAGCCATTGACATCGTCGAGCGGCACGCGGACCATTCGATCCTCAATCCTGAAAACGATGGACTGCCAACTCGATGCCGCGATCTCTTCCCCAAACTTTTCGGTTACCTTGCCACGGAAGTACGCGCGGGAGTTTCTCGGCGGGTTCTTTGCTGCGTGAGCAATCTCCTCATCGCCTACTAGCGTCCGTATCGATCCTTTTCGGACGAGTGCGTTATACAGCGATTTCGCAGGATCTATGTCAGCGTACTGGATGTCGATCATTTTCAACTTTGGGTCGTCCGCGGCTACTCCTCGGTCCATGAACGAGCGCACAAGCGCCCACTTGGCCGTCCAATCAAGGCGATCCGCGGTGCGCAGTGGGTCGACTGCGAGATCATCGAGCACTTCAGCCCAAAGAGCGAGCACTCGCTTATCGACGTCCCCTTCGTTTGGCAGCCCCTGCACCCGATCTCGGATTTCCCGAAGCACCTCGATTGCTGTGCAGCGCCTACCGTTGGCAAGAAGTAGTTTGTGTGTGCACGTTGGGTCGTGGGAGATGCGTTGCAGCTCAGCAACCGGGTCCTGGATGGTGAGGTCCGAGAAGTCCACTCCAGCTTCGATTGCGTCGAGCACGAGTTTGGTCATGCCCATCTTCAAGAAGTTGGAGTACTGGCTCATGTTGGCGTCACCGATGATGACGTGGAGGCGTCGAAACTGTGTAGCGTCAGCGTGTGGTTCGTCGCGCGTGTTGATGATGCCTCGGTTCAGTGTCGTTTCGAGTGAGATTTCCTGCTCGAAGTAGTCTGCGCGCTGTGAAATCTGGAAACCGGCATGTTCACTTTCGCGCCCGATGCCAACTCGTCCGGCGCCAATGATGACCTGCCGAGTGACGAAGAACGGAATGAGCCCCTCTACCACCGCTGCGAAGTCAGTATGGCGTGAGTACTGGTAGTTTTCGTGACTGCCGTACGACTGGCCCTTGCCATCGACGTTGTTCTTGTAGAACTTAATGGGTGGGCATGGTGCAGCGCCGTCAAGCACCGAAATACCTTCGTCCCAGAGATCGCGGATGTCGTCCATGGACTGCCGCAAGTAGAGATCACCAGCGGCGTCGTACAGCATGGCGTCCCAGGCGTTATCAACTTCCGGGGAGGAGTATTCAGGATGGCCGTGGTCGACGTAATACCGAGCACCGTTAGTAGTCACCACATTAGCCACGCCAATCGCGTTTGGGTCGACAACAGGAACCGTCCGATAGCGTTGGAGGTCGTATCCGCGAGTATCCTTCAGCGGGTGTTCCTCTGCGTAGTCCCATCGGCTTCGAGCACTCGTATGCATCGCAGCGTACGCCACGACGGCATGCGTCGAGGTTATGAGCGGGCTGAGCGTCGGGTCGCTCGGAGTCGTGATGCCATACTCAGTTTCTGTTCCCATGAAACGTCCCATGGCTCACGACTGTACCGCGACGCTACCTCCCGTGCTGGCATTTACCAGCCGCGCTCAGCCAAGCGATGCGGCGCAGGCAGATCGCTGACGTTAATGCCAACCATTGCCTCGCCAAGGCCGCGTGAAGCTGCTGTGACTTCGGCGATGTCTTGCCAGTTGCGGGTTGCACGAACGACAGCTTCCGCGCGCTTCTCTGGATGCTCGGACTTAAAGATGCCCGAGCCGACGAAGACGCCGTCAGCGCCAAGCTGCATCATCAGAGCTGCGTCAGCCGGTGTTGCAACGCCACCAGCGGTGAACAGGGCAACGGGAAGCTCGCCGTGTTCAGCAACGTACTTCACCAGATCATATGGGGCTTGCAGCTCTTTCGCCGCGACGTAGAGCTCATCTGGGTTAGACGCTACCGTAGCCTGCAGCTGTGCGATTTGGGCTTTGATAGTGCGGATATGTTTCGTGGCCTCGGAGACATCACCAGTACCAGCCTCGCCTTTGGAACGAATCATGGACGCGCCTTCATTGATGCGGCGAAGTGCTTCACCCAAGTTTGTCGCACCGCACACGAAGGGGGTGTTGAACGCGTTCTTATCGATGTGGTTGACATAGTCAGCTGGGCTGAGCACCTCGGACTCATCGATGTAATCGATTTTGAGATGCTCCAAGATCGCGGCCTCGACCGTGTGTCCGATGCGGGCCTTTGCCATGACTGGGATTTCCACCGCGTCGAGGATCTCTTCGATGAGGTCGGGGTCGGACATACGCGCCACCCCTCCCTGGGCACGGATGTCTGCCGGGACTCGCTCAAGTGCCATGACGGCAACGGCGCCGGCATTCTCCGCAATCTTCGCCTGCTCTGCGGTCACGACGTCCATGATGACGCCGCCGCGCAAGCTGTTGGTCAACTCTGCATGTTTCGAAAAATCAGTCATGGGTTCCATCATGCGGTACGATCTGGACGATTACGAGGTCCAGTTTTATGGCAATATTTTGTACCAGTTGGTGAATATGTTCTTTCCAGTCTCGCGTAACGCATCACTTTCACTTCCTGCTCAAATCGCAGCGCAAATCCGAACCGCGGTTGCCGAAGGCACACTGCGACCCGGAGACACCATCGCATCTACCCGCGAGCTTGCTACCCAACTCGGCGTATCGCGTGGGACCGTGGTCAGCGCGTTCGATCAGCTCATCAGCGAAGGCTATCTGGATACCACGCAGGGAGCACCAACAAGGATTCATCCTGAGCTCCGAGTACCGAAGCAGTCGATACAACAGAGGCAAAGAGCATCCAACGAGGCGTCAACACCTGCAGTACTTTCGCTGGTCCCAACATCAGGTATCGACGGCATGATCCGGCCAGCAGCCTGGCACCGTGCATGGCGCGAAGCCTCATATTGCGTGCCGAAACAGGCCGACCCACAAGGCGAGCCGAAACTACGGACTGCAATCGCCGAGCACCTGCGAGTAGCTCGTGGGCTTCACGTTGCTCCGGAGGAGGTCATCGTCACCGGGGGGACCCGCGAAGGACTGCTGCTCACGCTGATGTCTATTGGCAACAGCGTCCGAGTTGGTGTTGAAACTTCGGAGTCCAGCGGGCTTCGTTCCGTGATCGCTCTCGCAGGCCATGCGACGGTGCCCTGCCAATGTGACGACGAAGGCGTCTTAGTCTCGCAGCTTCCGTGCGACATCGACGCACTGCTCATCACGCCAGCCCACGTGCCGCCGTTTGGCGGTGTCATGACAGTACGCCGACGCGTTGAGTTACTCGAATGGGCATCGGCAACGGGTACGTTGCTCATCGAGGATGACTTCAACACAGAACTGCGCTACCGAACCGCTCCCCAACCGACACTGAGCGCTCTACCGAACTCAGGCAGCGTGCTCACGCTCGGTACTTTCACAACGCTGCTGCACAAGCAGCTTTCCGCCGGCTACATCGTCACCACACCGGATACGTTTTCCTCGGTGCAAGAGACCCGGGAAGTGCTAGGAATGCCGGTATCGACAGTTACCCAACACGCGATCGCGCACCTACTGACTGATGGCACCGTCCGGAAAAGCACCAAGGCGTTTCACACTCGGCTTGCGAAGCGGCGTCGACAGGTAACCCCACTCCTCGAGCGTATTGCCGAAGCCAGTGGTGCGAGCAACGCCACCATGAGCAACACGAGTAGCGCTGACATTATCGTTGAGTTTTCTCATCAACGCGATCTGCAGCGCTTCAGGGAGCAGCTGAAACGCGTCGGCTGCGTTTGCGCGACCGGTGATTCAACTGGCGCTGGCGAAGACTGTTTTGCACTGCTCAGTTTCTCAACGCTGAGCGACCAAGACTTTGATGCCGCAACGCGCTCCCTCGCTGAGTTTCTAGGATGCTGACCTAGCGACGACCTCCACAGCGACCACCTGCTTGCCATGTCGACCGGCTAGGCGCGACCAAGTATCTGGGTCGGCAGTATTTGGCAGGTCCTCATTTTCCTGCTGCTCCGCGCGAACCGCCGCACGCAGGTGCTCCGCAGTAACGCCGGTATCTGACTCGCCGGAAATAGCGTCCTTGATAGCAAGCTTTTTGGCGCGGCTGACAATGTTCGCGATCATCGCACCAGAGACAAAGTCAGAGTAGTGCAACGTCTCCTCAGAGCCATCAATCAACCGGAGACGGACGAAAGGCCGCGGCGCGAACAACTCCTCGACGGCGATCTGTGCAAGCTCCTCGATAGGAGCTGCGTGAGGGACTTCAGGGCGTAAGTACCGGCCGAAGATATCGAGGGCCTCAGCTTTAGTCGGGCGTGAAATCCGCACCTTGATATCGAGGCGTCCAGGTCGGAGAATCGCAGGGTCAATGAGCTCTTCCCTATTCGTCGCGCCGATGACGATGACGTTCGAAATATCTTCTACGCCGTCAATCTCTGTGAGCAGCTGCGGCACAACTGTCGTTTCCATATCGGAGGACACCCCCGAACCGCGGGTACGGAAGATCGACTCCATCTCATCGAAGAAAATGATCACGGGGCGACCTTCCGAGGCGAGCTCCCTCGCACGCTCGAAAATCAGCCGGATTCTACGCTCGGTCTCTCCCACGAACTTATTCAGCAGCTCGGGGCCCTTCACGTTGATGAAGTGCGCCGACGCACCATGACCAAGCCGGTGCGCCAACGAATTCGCGACCGCTTTCGCAATCAGCGTCTTACCGCACCCGGGCGGGCCGTACAGTAGCAGGCCCTTCGGGGGCTTCAAGTCATACTGCTGGTAAAGGTGAGGGTGCGCGAACGGCAGCTCAACCGCATCGTGGATGAGCTCAATCTGTTCTTGGAGCCCGCCGATGTCCTCATACGTCACATCGGGTACTTCTTCGAGTGAAAGCTGGTTCACCTCGGTCTTTGCAATGCGCTCAAACGCGAACTGTGCGCGCACATCAGTAAGCAACGTGTCACCGGCACGGCTTTCACGTTGTAGCTCGTCTGTAAGCCGTACGACGTGCTCCGTTCCCTGGATGTCTTGCACAATAGCGCGACCGGCGTCCAGCTTTTCAACGAGCGTAGCTAGCTGGCCCACAGCAGGATATTGGCAGACCTCGAGTACCACGCTGCCATCGCCAAGCCTAACCAGCGACCCCGGCTTCACTCGGTCGATCGCGATCGTTGGCGCGACCTTGACACGCATGTGCCGACCGCTTGTAAAGACTTCAGCGTCTGTTCCATTGCCAGTGGACGCAAGGAACAGACCGTACGTCGAAGCTGGGTCGCCGAGGGACTCGACCTGTTCGTAGAGCTCTTGCAGCTTGTCCCGACTGGTTTTGAGCATGTCCGCAAGCTGTGCATTGCGCGCGCGGAGCTGCTGGTTGTCGCGTGTGAGTACCTGGACTTCGGGCAAGCGTTCAGTCATACAAGGAATCTTAGCGACGCGCGCGCCGTTGCGGACGAGGTGGTGTCACTCCGTCCGCGAGTCGGCGCGTCCACACGAGAAATGCAGTGTGCGCGTTCATACGGTGTTCTGGCCGAGTTGCCAGACCTTCGACCTTCCATTCACGCAGCAGGGTTTCCCATGCGCGAGGTTCCGTAAAGCACTTTGCCTCGCGGATGCCCTCCATAATGTTCATCAGCTGCGGGACGGTTGCCACGTAGGTCATGAAAACGCCACCGGGGATCAACACATTCTTGACGGTGTCGATGAAGTGCCACGGTTCAACCATGTCCAAGATCACGCGGTCAACTGGTCCACCAAGGTCCTCTTGAGTGACCTCACCGAAATCTCCCAGACGTGGTGTCCACCAATCAGGGCGACCGTTGAAGTAGTCCTCTACGTTGTCTTTCGCGAACTTCAGATGATCATCGCGGATCTCGTAGGAAAACACATGACCATCGGGACCGACAGCACGCAAGAGCGACATCGTGAGAGCACCGGAACCTGCGCCGGCCTCCAACACGCGCGCACCCATAAAAATGTCGCCCTCGACAAGAATCTGAGCGGCATCCTTTGGATAAATGACCGCGGCGCCACGTGGCATGGATAACACGTGATCAACAAGCAGGTGCCTGAAACAGAGATAGTCCGCACCCAAGGTGGACTTCACCACCGAGCCTTCGTGCGCGCCGATGATGTCGTCGTGGCTGACAATCCCCTTATGTGAGTGAAACTGCCCTCCTTCAACGAGTTGGATGGTGAAGTGGCGACGCTTTGCGTCCGTGAGTTGGACTTTATCGCCAACGCGAAATGGACCTGAATACATGTTGTTCAGTATGCCTTACACTCGCGCATCCGTGTAAAAGGCGTGGAGCGCCTGTACAAACCACTTCATATCCTCTACCGCACACATTTCACGGGCGGAGTGCATCGAGAGCAACGGAACACCAACATCCACGGTAGGGATGCCAAGGCGAGTCGCGGCGATAGGTCCGATCGTCGAACCGCAAGGGACGTCGTTGTTTCCGACGAACACCTGGTTCGGCACACACGCCGCCTCGCAAGCGCGAAGCCACGTTGCCTCAGTTTCCGCGTCGGAGGCGTAGCGCTGATTTGCGTTCACCTTCAGGACAGGCCCGGCGTTCAGCAAAGGGCGATGCGAAGGATCGTGCTTTGTTGCATAGTTCGGGTGCACCGCGTGAGCAGCGTCGGCTGAGATCATCGAAGACCTAGCGCAGAGGCTCAGGAAGTCATTGACCCCCAGCCCGGACGCGATTCGTCGTAGGAATCGCTCGAGTAGTGGGCCTGCTGCGCCCGTCGGTGAGTTTGAACCGACCTCTTCGTGGTTGAACGCGACGAGAACCAATACATCGGAATGTGTTGCCTCACGTTGGGCTTCAATCAGCGCTTCTAGGCTCGCCCACACACTGGTAAGGTTGTCAAGCCGACCAGCCATCAGCATGTTACCAATCACTGCACCAGGCTGCGTATCTACCGTAATCAGCTCGTGCGCAGCAATTGACTCGCCACCCAACCCAATTTGCTCACCGATGACTTCCAAGAGCGGACGATCCACGCCGAGCACCGGCTGCGTGTGTTGTTGGCGCTCAACCGGAGGCGTATCCGCTCGGTACAAGTGAATTGCGAGGTTCGGGACCCGAGCAATCGGACCAGTATTTACCAAGTGGGTCTTCCCACTCGCGTCCACCACACGCCCCGCAAAGGCAAGGTCACGGTCGAACCAACTCTGCAAAATCGGCCCGCCGTAGACCTCAACTGCCACCTGATGTATCCCCTCTCCCTTAACGTCAGGCCTCGGCTTCACCATAAGCCCAGGGGAATCCGTATGCGACCCAACAATCCGAAATCGGCTGGTCTCGGAGTCAAACTCTTCGGGTATCCACCACGCTACGACTGCCCCTCCTTCGACGGCCACATGGCCACCCGGAGTTGCGGGAGATGCGGTGGAGCTGGCGTCGTCAAGAAATCCTTTGCCTACGAGCATCGAGCGAACTTGGCTAGCTGCGTGGAACGCGCTCGAGCTTGCGCTAAGAAATCGAAGAAACGAATCAATCGATGTAGTCATACGTGCGAGTCTAGCTCGAGAGAAACCACTAGGATAGGACGAATATGAAAGCGAAACCGTTAGCCCTGTCCCCCTCGCGCGCGTCCGACTACCAGCAGTGCCCACTGCTCTACAGGCTGCGAGCGATCGACAAAATCGAAGAACCCAAAACTGAACCCCAGGTCAAAGGCACCCTCGTGCATGCCGTCCTCGAGGAACTGTTTGGGATGGAACGCGAACAACGCACCTACCCTGCGGCGGTCAAACTCATCGTCCCCGCATGGCAGAAGATGTGCGAACAGGACCCCAGCGTTGCAGACCCCATCGAGGACGAACAACTGCTTTTTATCGACGCCCGCACGCTCCTACGCGGATATTTCCAGATGGAAAACCCACTTGGCTTTGACTCACACAAGCAAGAAATGTACGTCAATACTGTGCTGCCTAACGGTGTGCCCGTGCGAGGCTTCATCGACCGCGTTGACGTCGCGCCAACTGGTGAAATCAGGGTCGTTGACTACAAGACCGGCAAGAAACCACAGCCAAGGTTCTCACACGACGCGAAGTTCCAGATGCGCTTCTACGCACTGGTGTACTGGCGGCTTTTCAACGAAATACCTGATCAACTGCGGCTCATGTATCTCAAGGTGGCAGACTCACTCTTCCTTACCCCTACAAGTGAAGAACTCGAGTACTTCGAGCGCGACCTCGGTGAACTTTGGGCCAAAATTACCCGTGACGGTGAAACCGGACAGTTCCGACCAAAACGTTCCAGGCTCTGTGATTGGTGTGCGTTTCAGGCGTACTGCCCGGAGTTCGGCGGGACGCCACCGCAGTACCCTGGGTGGCCGGGGTCCGCGGCGGATGTGGAGTAAACACCGCGACGGACCACTGCAGGCTAAAACTAGAATAGCCCCTTGATGTTGCCACTCGAATCGACATCAATGTTGTTGGCTGCTGGATTTTTCGGCAGGCCAGGCATCGTCATTACAGCACCAGTGAGTGCTAGTACGAATCCGGCACCCGTACGCGGAATGAGCTGACGCACATGCAGTGTGTGCCCCTCAGGCGCTCCGAGGCGAGAGGGGTCGTCGCTAAACGAGTACTGCGTTTTTGAGATACATACCGGTAGGGCATCTGCACCACTCGCACGCAAGTTCTCGAGGTCTTTCCGCGCCGCATCCGAGTACTGAACATCTGCCGCGCGGTATACCTCGCGGGCAATCGTCTCGATTGACTGCTCGACACCTTCCTCCGGGTTGTACAGCGACGACGAAGCACCTTCGACCAGATTGTCGAGGACCGTCTTTGCCAGCTTCTCGGCGCCTTTACCGCCTTTCGCCCATACCTCGGCCTCTTCCAGTGCAACACCGAAATCCTTCGCCCACTTTGCCATCCAAGCGCGCTCACGATCCGTGTCAGAAGTGAACAGATTGAGCGCCACGACAGGGCGGACACCAAATTTACGAAGGTTTTCGACGTGCCGCTCAAGGTTCACAATGCCCTTCGCCAGCGCATCCAGGTTTTCAGACTTGAGATCGGAGCGGTTAACACCACCGTTGTACTTGATAGAACGGATAGTGGCGACCACTACCGCGCCAGCCACGTCGAGGTCACCGTAATGTGACTTGATATCGAAGAACTTTTCCGCGCCGAGATCAGCCCCGAATCCTGCTTCCGTAAAGACGTAGTCAGCACACTTCTGTGCTGTCTTCGTGGCAATCAAGGTGTTGCAACCATGGGCAATGTTTGCAAACGGACCGCCATGGATAAATGCAGGAGTGCCACCCATGGTCTGCACAAGGTTCGGCTTCAATGCGTCTTTTAGCAGCGCTGTCATAGCCCCGGCTGCATTAAGCTCACCCGCAGTCACCGGCTTGCGATCGTAGGTAAAACCGACAGTGATTTGTGCCAGGCGTTCGTGGAGGTCGTCAAGGTCGTTCGCAAGACCGAGGATTGCCATAATTTCCGAAGCCGCGGTAATCGTAAATCCAGTCTCCGTCGGTACTCCGTGGGCTGGTCCCCCCAGACCAGTTACTACGTTTCGCAGTGAACGATCATTCACATCGAGGCAGCGCTGCCACGTAATACGGCGTGGATCGATGTTCAACTCATTTCCTTGGTGGATGTGGTTGTCAATCATCGCGGCCAATGTATTGTTCGCACTCGTGATGGCGTGAAAGTCTCCGGTGAAGTGGAGGTTAATGTTCTCCATCGGAACCACCTGGGAATAACCGCCACCAGCAGCGCCGCCCTTCAATCCCATCACAGGGCCGAGAGAAGGTTCCCGCAAAGCAACAATGGCGTTCTTGCCGAGGTTTGTAAACGCATCAGTTAAGCCAATCAGTGTGGTGGATTTCCCCTCCCCCGCTGGGGTTGGGGAAACACCTGTGACAAGAATGATCTTGCCTTGCTTATCGTCCTTGACAAGCGAGGGGTCGACCTTGGCCATGTACTTGCCATATGGAATCAGCGCATCTTCGGAAATACCGGCCTTGAACGCAATAGTGGAGATCGGTTCAAGCGTATGCGCTTGAGCGATCTCCACATCAGTTAGAACTTCGGACTTGGGGCTGTCGTGATGTTGTGTAGACATGCCCCTAGTTTAGCTTTAAATCAGCACCGCCCCAATGAGGTAGCCGAGAATTACCGAGACTGCGATGCAGACGATACCCGGCAGAATGAATGGGTGGTCGAAGACGTACTTGCCGATTCGGGTCGAGCCTGTATCGTCCATCTCCACTGCTGCAAGCAGGGTTGGGTACGTCGGAAGCACGAACAGTGCGGACACTGCTGGGAATGCTGCAACAGCGGTGAGCGGGCTGACGCCAATTGCGAGAGCAGCTGGGATAAGTGCCTTCGCGGTGGCAGCCTGCGAGTAGAGCAGCGAAGCTGCGAAGAACAGAACGACTGCGAGCAGCCATGGCTGTGCCGTCAGGACGTCACCAGCAATGTTTTGAATGTCCTCAATGTAGTGGTTAATAAAGGTCGTACCCAGCCATGCAACACCAAGCACACACACAGAAGCAGACATGCCGGAACGGAACACCTGGGTGTTCAAGACCTCAGCTGCGCGAGACTTCGTAATAAGCAGGATCGCAGCGGCAGCGGAAAGCATGATCGCCATGATTGCCTCGTTACGAGGGACGGTTGGGTTCTCGATGAGACCGATCTGATCGGAGATGATCGTCGCGTAGAACATAACGATGACAATTGCGACAAGGAAGATCCACACGGATGCCTTCGCGCCGTCCTTCGGCTGGTAGCTGCTCGAAGTAGTCGTGGACTTTGCAACCAATCCGTCTGCGAGGCGACGCTGGTACACCTCGTCGTCAACAAGGTCTTTACCAAGCTTGTTTGAAACCCAAGCGGTTGGGAAGATCGCGAGGAAGGTCGCAGGAATCATGACGCCGAGCAACTGCAGGTATCCGACGCCCAGCGGCTCAAGTACGGAGGCCATAAAGACGACTGCAGCAGAAATCGGCGAGGCAACAATTGCCATCTGTGATGCGATGACTGCGACCGAAAGCGGGCGGGACGGGCGAACTTCGCCCTCCTTAGCAACCTCAACGATAACTGGAAGAGTGGAAAAAGCGGTGTGGCCAGTGCCTGCCAGCACGGTCATCAACCAAGTAACGATTGGCGCGTACACTGTGACGCGCTTTGGATTGCGGCGTAGGAACTTCTCAGCGAGGTAAACGAGGTAGTCCATGCCCCCCGCCAGCTGCATTGCAGAAATAGCAGCGATCACACACATGATGATGCCGATGACATCAAAGGGGATGTCATCGGCAGTTACGGACATGCCAGTGAGTCCGAGAAGCAAAACGCCAAGGCCACCGGCAAAACCGATAGCAATGGAACCCATCCGGGCGCCGAGCACAATGGCGCCGAACAGGATGATGAGTTGTATCACAAGTAACACAGGAACTCCCCTGATTCGGTCGAATTAGTATTCGTTTCCATTATCGCACTAAGAGGCGATAACTACCGAATCAGGGGAGTGTGAGATTTACTACTTTTGGTTGATTAGTCCTCGTCGAAAAATTCGCCGCGGTACTCTGGGTGCATCAAGTTGTCCTTGCCCAGCACAACCTTCAGCTCCTCCTCCGTGAGCAGGCCACGCTCGAGAACAAGATCACGAACGCTCTTACCCGTAGCAGCAGCTTCCTTACCGATGACGTCACCATTGTGGTGGCCGATCACTGGGTTCAGGTATGTGATGATGCCGATGGAGTTGTTCACAAAGGCCTCACACACATCCTTGTTAGCGGTGATGCCAACGATGCACTTCTCACGTAGCGTACGAACGGCGTTGGTGAGGAGACGGATGGAATTGAACAGGGCCTCGGCAACTACCGGCTCCATGACATTGAGCTGGAGCTGGCCGGCCTCAGATGCGGTCAGGACGGCAACGTCGTTGCCGAAGACCTTGAAGCACACCTGGTTTACAACCTCAGGGATGACAGGGTTCACCTTCGCAGGCATGATCGAAGAGCCAGCCTGCATTTCCGGCAGGTTGATCTCGTTCAGGCCAGCACGTGGGCCGGAGGACAGCAGGCGAAGGTCGTTACATACCTTAGAGATCTTCATCGCGGCGCGCTTCAGTGCGGAGTGCATCCACACGTAGTCGCCGGTATCGGACGTTGCCTCAATCAGGTTCGGTGCGCCCTTGATATCCAGCTTGGTGACTTCCGCGAGAGCCTCAACGATCTTCTGACGGTAGCCGTCTGGAGTGTTGAGCTCGGTACCAATTGCGGTTGCACCGAGGTTGACGGTCAGCAGTGCTTGTGCTGCGGACTTGATGACGTCCAGTTCCTCCTCAAGCAGTGCACCGAAGCCAGTGAATTCCTGGCCGAGCGTCATCGGGACTGCGTCCTGGAGCTGGGTGCGCCCCATCTTGATGATGTCGTCGAACTCTTCACCCTTAGCGTTGAGCGCCTTGGTGAGCTCCTCAAGCTCGGTCAGCAGGCCCTGGACGGCGTAGTACACACCGAGGCGAAGGCCGGTCGGGTATGCGTCGTTGGTGGACTGGGACATGTTGACGTCATCATTCGGGTTGATGATGTCGTAGCTACCCTTTTCTTCACCGAGGATCTCAAGAGCGAGGTTTGCGACAACCTCGTTGGTGTTCATGTTCAGGGACGTGCCAGCGCCGCCTTGGAACTGGTCGATTGGGAACTGGTCCATGCAGCGACCGTTGTCGAGGATCTCGTCGCAGGCCTTGACGATGGCGTCCGCCTTCTTCTTTGGCAGAACGTGGAGGCGGTTGTTGGCCAGTGCGGTGGCTTTCTTTACTTCCACCATGCCACGAATGAACTCTGGCAGGTCATTGATGGTCTGGCCGGAGATCGGGAAGTTGTGGACGGCACGCAGGGTGTGGATGCCGTAGTAGACGTCGGAGGGCACTTCGAGTGTGCCAAGCAGATCTTCTTCAATTCGATTACTCATGCCACTGATTGTACGCAAATTCGACGCTATACAACTTTTGGGCCACCTAGTCACCCCAATAATAGGGATAGGGGTGACTTATCGGTGATTAATTGAAAATCCTATAGGCGTGCAATGCGCAGCTGAGTGGCCAAAATGGCTTCCGCGCCAATTTCAGAGAGAGCGTCCATAACCGCATTCGCTTGGGTTCGCGGAACCATAGCGCGCACCGCGACCCAGTTGTCGCGCGACAGCGGCGAGACAGTCGGCCCCGTCATGCCTGGTGTAAGTTCGCTGGCTTTGTCGAGGTCATCTCTGCAAATGTTGTAATCGAGCATCAGGAAGTTCTCCGCGTTCAAGATGCCGCGGATACGCTGAAGCACTACCTCATGTTCGCTTGCCAGCATTACGCCCTTGCGCTTAATGACGACGGCTTCGCTGGCAAGAATGGGCTCCCCAAACGGTGCCAGCCCATGTTGTCTTAGCGTCGTACCAGTGGATACGACGTCAGCAATAACGTCCGCGACGCCCAACTTGATCGAAATCTCAACAGCGCCGTCAAGCTCAATGACTTCCTTCGGAGTGATGCCAAGCCCGTCAAGATAGTCAATCACGAGGTGCGGGTATGAAGTCGCTATCCGCTTACCCTCCAAATCAGGCACCGCCCACGTTTCAGACTGCGGGGCAGCAAACCGGAACGTTGATGCACCAAAGCTCAACGGAAGTACTTCTTCTACTTCGGCATGGGAATTGAGTGCCAAATCTCGCCCAGTGATACCCAGGTCAAGGTGGCCTTGAGCAACGTAAATAGCGATGTCGTTTGGGCGCAGGAAGAAGAACTCAATACCGTTTTCTTCATCCCAGATATTCAGGGCTTTTGACGTGCCCCTCCCCTTGTAACCGGCCTCTTTGAGAATCTGGAGCGCCTTCTCTGACAAAGAGCCTTTATTTGGAACCGCAAACTTAATCATCAGGCGAAATCCTTAGAGGTATTTATAGATGTCATCAGGGGTAAGACCTCGTTGCAGCATCATTACCTGGGTCCAGTACATCAGCTGGCTCATTTCCTCCGCCAGCTCCTCGTCAGACTGATACTCGGCAGCGATCCACACTTCACCAGCTTCTTCGATGATTTTCTTGCCGATGAAATGGGCGCCCTTCTCTAACGCTTGCACCGTGCTTGAGTCAGGGCGCTTGGAGTCGGCAGTTTCAGTGAGCTGAGCAAAAAGTTGATCGAAGTCCTTCACGCACAACACCTTAGCGGAAACAGAAGAGCTTTGAGCGCGGTTTATGGCGCGGAATACCACCTTGCAACATCATGAAGTGTCGCAGACTGTAAATCGCTGAAGGTGATTCTTGTGGCCGGCTTCGGGACATAGTCGGCCAAGCCGAGCACCCGTGCACCTGCCCTAATCGCTGCTTGCATTCCCGCCTGAGAGTCTTCAACTGCGATACAGCGCGACGGCTCAGCACCAACCAATTGCGCTGCTTTCAGATACATATCCGGAGCTGGTTTTGGGTTGGATACCTCATCTCCAGTCACGGTTGCTTGAAAGTAATCGTTGCCGATGAAGTCAATGCAGGTTTGAGCGAGCGCGCGTTCTGTGTTCGTCGCAATGGCCATCGGAATGCCATGGTCCCGCAGTATGTCAAGGACGTGGCGTATTCCCGGGTTCAGCTCAATACCTTGCCCTAGGAGTTGCTGCATCCGTTCTTGCATCCACCGCTTCAGCCGCTCTGTATCTCCGGGCTGCAAGGAATACCCGGTCCAAGTAGTGATGATGCTCAACGCTGTGGGGAAACTGACGCCCTCCGCTTTTCGACGCTCCTCCGCAGAAAGCCTCTTGCCCAAAAACTCAGACAGCTCAAAGGTTGCTTGCGCCCAAAGCGGCTCGGTATTGATGAGCGTCCCATCCATATCCCACAGCACAGCTTGGGGAGCGCGAACCCTACTCACGATTGAACAGCTCCTGGACGACGGATGGATCCGCGCCAATCTGTGCCGAGACCTTCGCGAAAATTCCCTCGATGTCCGACATCTCCTCTGGCTCGAGCACGGCATATTGATGCTTAGCGTTGAACTCTTCAAGATTGGCAATGAGGCCCCTGTAGAGGTCGCTGATGGTGGCGTCGTCAACCGGCTGCGCGACGAGCGACGCAGTGTCGAGAAAAATCTCGAGGATTTCACGGAGCTCAGGTAATACGGCAGGGTCAAATGGGGCTTCCCAGAGTTCGAGGTCCTGCTCTTGCAAATATTCACCGGATGCAAACACCCTCAAATCCTCGATGAACTCGTCGACATCGGATTGGAATGTGGATCGGAGACTACTCATCGTTGCTGCCTACCTTTACACCGAGTAAGCCTTCGATAGCTTGTCGAAGTAACCCGTTGTAATCGCCTTTGGCGGCGTCGATAATTTGAATCGCAGTTGGTGTGTCGAGGTCGTCAGCAAGGGCCTGGCGCAAATCTTGAATTGTTTGCTCCACGCGAGACTGCTGATCTGTCTGAGAAAGAATTGTGTGCCACGACTTGAGTCGATGCTCTGCTTGATTGAGTGCCTCGTAGGAGAAATCGCGGTCTTGGCGATAGTGGCCGGAGAAGACGGCAAGGCGGATCGCGGACGCTGAGTGTCCCTGTTCCGTCAGCTTGTGTACAAAGACGAGATTGCCGAGAGATTTCGACATCTTCACTCCCTCAAGCGCGATCATTCCCGCGTGCACGTAGTGGTGCGCCATCCGTTGTTCTCCAGTCGCAGCCTCAGCATGCGCGGCAGAAAACTCGTGATGTGGAAACGCTAGGTCCGAGCCTCCGCCTTGGATTGCAAACGGTACGCCGAGACGGTTCGCAGCGATGGCAGAACACTCGACATGCCAACCTGGGCGGCCGGGGCCGAAGGGAGAATCCCACGCGGGCTCCCCTTCCCTGTGTCCACGCCACACCAGCGCATCGAGTGTGTCTCGTTTCCCCTCACGGTCAGGGTCTCCCCCGCGCTCGGCAAAGAAATGCTCCATCTGCTCGCGCGTCATGTTTGACTCGTATCCAAACTGTTTGGTTGCGGTGATATCAGCGTAAATATCACCGTGGTCTAAACGGTACGCTGCGCCGACGTCGAGCAAGCGCTGCACCATCTCAATGACCTCATCGACAGTCTCCATCGCGCCAACATAGTCCTGAGGCGGGATGACTGAGAGCACTTCCATGTCGCTGCGGAAAAGGTTGATCTGTTCGGTTCCCAGCTCGCGCCAATCGACGCCGTCTCGCTCCGCGCGCTCGAACAATGGATCGTCGACATCGGTGATGTTCTGCACGTAATGAACGTCGTGGCCGTTAGCAAGGAGCTGACGATAGATGAGATCAAAGGAGAGGTACGTAGCTGCGTGTCCAAGGTGAGTGGAGTCGTATGGGGTGATGCCGCAGACGTACATCCCCACCTTCCCCGAGTGATGAGCAGCTGTGTTAACGGGCTTTACCACCCTATCTGCGGTGTCGTACAGAGACAGCGGCACCGGAGTACCAGAGACAGCAGGGACTACAGGTTGTGGCCAAGAATGCATAGTGACCACCATACCGCGGCACGCTCATCATGCGCGGTTACCGGCGTTCATAGGCAAGCGTTGCCTACACCGGTTGCATAACTCCGGTAGCCAGCAGCACCATCACGATGATGCCAAGAGGTATGCGGTACGCAGCAAACCAGGAGAATGAGTGGTGCGAAACAAACTTCAGCAGCCAAGCAATGGAAATATAACCCAAAACAAATGCGATAGCGCTTCCGACGAGCAACTGCAGACCTGTTGCTGCTTGCCCTGCTTGCGGGTCAAACGCATCCGGTAGTGAGAAGATGCCTGATGCGAGCACAGCCGGGATAGCTAAGAGGAACGAAAAACGAGTTGCTACTTCCCGCTCAAGGTTCAAAAAGAGACCGCCCGAAATAGTGCCGCCTGAACGCGAAACACCCGGAATGAGAGCTAAACACTGCCACAGGCCCATCACGATGGCATCTTTTACTGTCAGCTGCTCGAAGCTACGCTTTTTCGTCCCGCGCTTTTCCGCCAAGATGAACACGAACGAAAACAAAATGAGAACCGTTGCAGTAATCCAAAGGTTACGGAAGTTCTCACGGATCAAGTCTTTCAGAGCAAAGCCAAGCACCCCGACTGGAATAGTGCCAGCGATGACCATCCACCCCATCCGGTAATCGAACCCGCGCTTCGTCTTATCAAACAGTCCGACACACCATCCAGAGAGGAACCTCCAAATATCCTTCGCAAAGAAGACCAGCACAGCGAGTTCGGTGCCGAGCTGAATGACAGCGGTAAAACTCGCGCCAGCGTCCTCGCCCCACAAAAGCTCGGACACAATGCGGAGGTGGCCTGACGATGAGACTGGAAGGAACTCGGTTAAGCCTTGGACGACCGAGAGGACAATCACTTGAGCCCATGTCATTGACTCTGCTAACTGAGAGGCGGCAATCATGTTGGAAAACCTTACCCGTGCGGAGAAAAATCCCCACATGCGTACAGCATTGATAAGGTTGACCTCCGTGAGAACAAAACGAAAAGTCGCCTTAATGCTGCCCATTATGGCCGTAGCTTTGGCTGTTGCGGCGTGTACTCCTGATGTCGTTGACCCAAATGACGCCATAAGTATGGGTAGCGCTCAACCAGTTGCGTCACCCCCTTCGGCACATCCTGACGGCCAGTTGCTTCAATTTGGCACCATCGTCGATGTGGATCAAACGAACGACTTGATTGGTGTGCGCACCCCGGATGCCCTTTACGTTGGGACCAGCGCACAATTCGAAGAAAACCGAGTAGAAGAGTTCAAGTTGGAGGATGCTTGCGGTGAGGTCTCGGCAAACGCTGGTCAGTTTGCGGTAGGGTGCGAGGACTTCATTGCCATCATTAACAAAGAGGGGCTTCAAAAAGTTGCTACCGACCACCCGGTGACTGTGGCAACTGTCGCCTCGGACGGCAGTGTTTTAGCCGGAAGCGACAGTGCGAAATCAGTGTGGTTGTATAGCAACGGTGAGCTCAAAAAGGAGTTTTCTGTCGCGCGCGAAACTGACCAGCTGCAGGCTGTTCCGGTAGATGGTGGTGCCGATTCCGTTGTGCGCGTGAACACATTTGACACCACCATTCAGGACCTTGATTGGGGCACAGGACGTCAGGGGGCAACGTTGCGTGCTGGGCTTGGCGTCGGCAAGGTTGCTGCTGGAGAGCACGGTATGGTGCTCGCTGCGGACGCGACGGGTAACCAGCTACTCGTGTACACCACCAATGAAGTCATTCGTCTCCAGCAGAGTGTGCCGGTGCCCTCCGGAGCGTGGGACGTCGCGTGGGATAGCGCTAATAAGCTCGCGTGGGTGACTTCAACCGAAAGGAACCTGGTGACTGCCTATGACATTTCCCACGGCGTCCCCGTTGAACGTGCTCAGGTCAGTACAGTTCCAGATGCACAAAGTATTGCAGCGCTCTCTGACGGAACACTCATTATCGGATCTGCATCAGGTAGTGGCCTGCAAATAGTTTCCACTGAAAGCATTGAGGCCAAATAGAAATGAATCAACGCAATTTGTACGACACGGTATATGGGCTCGCACTTCGGGGAATGTTTACAATTCCGCCTGAGTGCATCCACGACATCATCATGGGCGGGCTGAAAACCCTACAACGCCTAACTCCCCTCACCCGAGCTATGACTCGTGTCGTACGTGTCGACGGCCCGCTTCTCGAGCAGACGTTGTTCGGCGTGCGTTTCCCCGCCCCGGTGGGTCTCGCTGCAGGATTCGATAAGAACGCGGAAGCTCCGGACACGTGGTCGGCGATCGGTTTCGGTTATGCGGAATTAGGAACTGTGACCCCGAAGGCGCAGCCCGGAAACGAACGTCCACGGCTCTATCGCTTGCCGAAGGACAAAGCGATCCTCAACCGAATGGGCTTCAACAACGATGGCGCGCTGAGCATTGCAGAGCGTCTCCGAGCCCGGAAGACTCCTGAGATCGTTGGAATCAACATCGGGAAAAATAAGCTCTCCGAGGACGCGGTTGGCGACTACCGAGCTACCGCGACTGTGCTCGGCCCTCTGGCGGACTACCTTGTGGTCAATGTTTCTTCCCCAAACACCCCTGGGCTTCGCAACCTTCAGTCAGTTGAATCGTTGAGGCCAATCCTTGACGTGGTTACTACGGCAACTACGACGCCTGTGCTGGTAAAAATTGCTCCTGATCTCAGCGACGAGGATATCGACGCAGTTGCAGACCTGGCCGTCGAATTGAACCTTGCCGGCATCGTGGCGACCAATACGACCATCTCCCGCGAAGGCCTTCGAACCAATGCTGCCGAAGTGGAAGCCATGGGGGCGGGTGGTATTTCCGGCGCGCCGCTCAACAGCCGCGCGCTGGAGGTTTTGCGGCGTCTCCATGCGCGAGTCGGCGACCAACTCGTACTGGTCAGTTCCGGTGGCATTTCGACACCAGAGCAGGCATGGGAGCGTATTACATCCGGCGCAAGCCTTCTCCAGGGGTATACGCCGTTTATTTACGGTGGTCCGGGGTGGATCTACCGAATTCACAAGGACTTACAGAAGCAACTTAAAGCCCATGGACTTTCCAATATTACAGATGCTGTTGGCTCCGAACTCCCCTGGATCGCCTTGAACTCCGACTAGCTTGGTGGCCTACGTTTGGGCACTTGTACTGGCGATTTGCATCTTGAATCAACGTCACTCTATAGTAGTGCAAGTGCCCAGCCGAGAGGTTGAAAGCAAAACACCCAGCCCGGGTGGCGGAATGGCAGACGCGCTAGCTTGAGGTGCTAGTGTCCTATTAACGGACGTGGGGGTTCAAGTCCCCCTCCGGGCACAATGACCGGCTTCCTCCAGGAAGCCGGTTTTTTGTTTAGGCCGCACTTAAAGACGAAGGGCAAACGGATGCGCCAACAGTCACCACTACGCGTGATGGTCATTTTGGTACTTCTCGCAATTGCACTGTGGGTGTGGCGCTTCTTTGAAATACCTTCGCTGTCGACGTTTCGCGAGTGGGCTGATAGTACGGGAGCCTGGTTCCCAGTCGTTTTCTGGTTGCTCTACGTACTCATCACACAGTTCCCGATCCCCCGTACGTTGCTCACCATTTCCTCCGGTGTTCTGTTCGGTGGTTGGTTTGGGATTCTGCTCGCTATCACCGCAACGACGGCCTCAGCAGGTCTTTCGCTAACTGTTGTGCGGTTTCTTTTACGTGACTGGGTTGAGAGCAAAATTTCTCACCCCAAGCTGCACATGATTAATGAACGGTTGGAACAGCGCGGTTGGCTGGCTGTAATGAGCCTGCGACTCATCCCCGGTATCCCTTTCTCGGTCATGAACTACGCTTCAGCGCTAAGTAGAGTCCGGCTTTTGCCGTTCATGGGGGCAACGCTCATCGGCTCGGCTCCTAACACGATTCTCGTTGCATTGTTCGGAGACACGTTGAGCGGAGATGCAAACCCAGTACTTCTCGGCGCAGTGTTTGCACTATCGGTTCTTGGCGTGACAGGACTGATTATCGACGCGCGCCACCCGGCGAAGCCGCGTCGAATAGAAGAGTAAAGGCTCGAGCGTGTACTTTCTTGAAGCACGCTAGTATGTACGCATGATTGCTGTGCATGCACGTTACCGTGGTCGCGAAAAAGGTCGCGCCGCGTTCGTCGAGTCCTCGGCTCACGCGCTCTCGACGCTTCCGGGTGTTTCGCCGTTCGAAGTCATTGGCGTTGAGGATATCCGCACAACAGTGGATGGGCCGGAGACGGCACTTAACCTCATTATGGCGCTGCTGTCAGATGGTAATTGGGCTGTCGGCCTGGGAATCACGCGCAGGCGACGTGCAGAGTTTGCCGCCACTGAGGCTGTCGGCACACGTGCAGCGCAAGTGAAAGTTATCACGGATGCTCATGCGCCTGACACCGAGGCAGAAGATATCTCAGCGACGTTTGCCCTGCTGGCGCACATTCTGCATAAGCGAACGTTTGAAGGCCGCGAAGCCACATCGCTCGTGCGCTCTGGGCTCAACCAAAATGAAGCCGCAGCGCAGCTAGGTATTTCTAAACAGGCAATGAGCCAGCGCCTGCAGGCCGCCGGGTGGCAGGCCGAGCAGGCTGGCTGGAAACTCGCGCTACACCTTATGCGTCGCGCGAGTCATTAGATTCAATTGCCCGGTGCTCGCCCTTTTGGGCAACTTGCGGCGTTTCGGTTGGGGTAGAGACTTCGTCGAATGCGCTTGTCGGATCCGGGTCGTCGACGTGTTTGTTCGCGACGGCACGCGCCTCTGCAAGTGCCCGAGCAAGTTCAGGATCAGTGGAGGTATCAAACCACTGGTCCGTGCTGTCGTCTTCGCCGGCCATAGCGCGCGTTTGTGAATCTGCACGCTGGGGTTCGTAGCGGAACACTCCGTCGCTGTCCTTGCCAGCGAACGCCTTGGCGAACTGCTCCAAAGAATCGCCAAAGCTGTTCGGAATCATCCACATCGTTGATGCTTCATTGGCCGCGATCTTAGGCAGCTTCTCCAGGTACTGGTACGCAAGCATCTCCGGCGTCACCTCTGAGGACTTGATCGCCGCGTTGACTTTCTGAATGGCTCGCGCTTCACCTTGCGACTCAAGATATTTCGCCGCACGCTCGCCTTCCGCGCGTAGAATCATCGCCTGACGCTCAGCTTCAGCCGCGAGAATAGCAGCGTGCTTCTCGCCTTCAGCAGAGAGGATTCGTGCCTGCTTTTCACCTTCGGCAGTCTTGATGTCCGACTCGCGCTTACCTTCAGCGGTAAGAATCATGGCGCGCTTTTCGCGGTCGGCTTTCATCTGCATTTCCATCGATTGCTGAATCGATGGTGGCGGATCAATCGCTTTCAGCTCAACGCGGCTAATACGCAATCCCCACTTGGCGGTAGCAGCGTCAAGCTCACCCCTCAGACGCCTGTTAATAGTTTCTCTCGAGGTCAGCGTTTCCTCAAGCGTCATCCCGCCGACGACATCACGCAACGTCGCGACGGATATTTGCTCAACACCTACCAAGTAATTATCGACGCCGTAAATAGCCTTTGCCGGATCGTTAATCTGAAACGTCACCACAATATCAATTGCGACGGTGAGGTTGTCCTGCGTAATTACTGCTTGCGGAGGAAACGAAACGACCCTCTCGCGCGTATCAACGCGCGCTCTAACACGATCAATAAACGGCACCAGTAGTGTTAGCCCACCGGAAACGGTCCGTGTATAGGACCCCAGACGCTCAATAACTGCTGACTCACCTTGCGGGATTAGCTTCACAGATGCGAGCAGCACCGCGATTACCAAGATGAGCAGCAGCCCCAGTATTACCAAGGCCATTATGGCGACTCCTTCCATACGACGGCGATTGGGCCGTCAATATCTGAAACGATGACTGTGGAACCAGACTTAATGGTGTGGCTTGGATCAATTGCTCTCGCGGACCAAAGCGATCCGTCCAGTTGAATCTGACCGCTGCTCGGCGTGATCTCCTCAACCACTTGTGCACTCGCGCCAATGAGTGATTGGCCAAGCTCCCCCACCGCAGATGGGCGGCGCAAGCGCCTGTGCAAGTAAGGCCGGAGGAGGAACCAGAAACCGGCCGAAGCAACTACAAACGCCCCGATTTCAACCCCCAAAGGCACCCCGGCAAGCGCAATAGCAGACGTAGTAAGCGCCCCTGCTGCAATCATGAGGAACGTGAACTCCCCTACGGCGAGTTCAGCAACTGCGAATGCTACGGCAATGCCTAGCCAAATAAGACTACCCACGGCTTCACTATACAAAAACGATTCGGTCAGCAGTCGGATTTCTTAAGCTGCGGATTGGTGACAAAATCCACGAGTCGCTCAACTGCGCCGATAAGGGTGGAATCAAGATCTCGGTATGTCTCGACAGCATCGTAGACACGCCGCCAGCCATCCTTCGGGCTGCCCCACCCGGCGCGTTGGCATACCCCTGTCTTCCAATCCTCTCCGTAAGGCACCTTTGGCCAGTTCTTCAACCCAACTCGTTCCGGCTTGACGGCTTCCCAAATGTCGATGTATGGGTGGCCTGTGACAAGTACGTGTGGACCTACCCCCTCGACGAGGCGGGACTCTTTTGTGCCTTCGATGAGGTGGTCAGCAAGCACACCGATGCGTCGCCCCGGTCCCGGGTGGAACTCCTCCAGTCTGTCGCTCAAGTTGTCAAGCCCCTCAAGATACTCAACGACGACACCTTCGACTTTGAGGTCGTGCCCCCATACCTTCTGTACGATAGCGGCGTCGTGAATACCTTCCACCCAAATTCGGCTTGGCTGCGCAACTTTCGCTTTCGCGTTAGCTACTTTCCGTGAACCGGAGTTTGAGTGGGTGCTCGATTCCTGCTGCGGAGCGACATAGCGGTGTAAGGAGACTCGCTGTCCCTCTACTTCGAAGGCTCCGGGAAGCATCTTAAAAAGGCGTTGTTGCCCGTGCCTGTCCTCGAGACGAACGAAATCACCGTCGTACGTACGCTCAAAACCAACTACGGCTCCCACGAATTCGTCGCCCACAATCTCAACGATGATGCCCGGCTCTGCGGGGATGCTGGGATACTTGGGCTTCTTGTTGCGCGAATGCCCTTGGAAAATATCTCCGCTGTAACGATTATCCGGTGTCATAGTGGCACTAGTCTATCGGTTACCATCAGACGAATGAATCTTCGCGCGCATGTTTACTCGCCACTGCAAAACACTGCGGTGTGGATCGCAGCGTGGTTGTATCACGTGACGTCGACAGACGAAACGCTCGCAGCACTTGACGAGCTCGGTGGAGGCCACCATTATGGCACCGGTGGGGGCGTGGAATTGCTCACCGAAATTCGCAGGGTGGCTCATCTTGAGTCCCGCGAGCCGGTCGTGCGGCTAGTCCTAGGTGGAGCGGGCGACACTCCTGCTCTGTGGGCTCATACAGCAGCGGCGGAAGCAATGACGGATGCAGGAGCCTTGATCATCATCGGTGCAGAAGGGCTCTATCACATTCTCATTCCGAGCTTCGAAACAGACGGCGTGCACTGGCGTTGGTTCGAGGATTATCGACGCCCACCCGAACCAGACTGGCTATCTCCTGGTGAGGCCGACCAAATGCTGAGAAGCGCAACAGATCAAGCTGCGATGATGATTGAGGCCGTCGCCCAGCCCAACGAAACGCTGTCCTCACCCCGACTGACGGTCGGCCATATCACCGATTTCTATGACACCCCAGGATTGCCAATTGCCACCACGCCAAGGGCAGCTCAGATTTTTGCGCGCGCGGATAGAGTCTCGGCGATCGTCGAGACGGTGACAGACCGGCTGGGAGATCACTCTTTTGATCAACACTTGCTCGTATTGGGAAGGAGCATCCGAAGAGCGCGAACAGCAGGCGTTGCGGAAGCCGTTCGCGATTTTCGGGCTACTCGGTAACGCGCGGACGAATCGGAGCGCAGCAATCAGTGTGGCAAGGAACACCATTTTCGGTGCAGCCCTGCACCGAAATCGTGGACAGCGTAGGAGGCGTCGCGCCGCGGCTAATGCATTCTGCAATGTCAACGATCATCGATGCGAACCGCGGCTCGAGACCGATAGTCGGGACCCTGGTGAATTCAACGCCGAGCTTGTCGCACTCAGCCTTCAATTCGGTATCGAGATCCCACACAACCTCCATATGGTCAGTCAAGAACCCGATCGGCACGCAAACGATGTGAGTGACTCCCTGTTGGTGGAGCTCCTTGACGCGGTCGATGATATCGGGCTCTAGCCACGGAGTCTGCGGGTTGCCGGAACGCGATTGCCAAACGTTTTCGTAAGTCTCTACTCCTGCATGCTCTGCGACGAGGCGCGAAGCCTCAAGGACCTGTCGCGAGTAAAGATGTGCGTCCTCGTGGCCGCCAGCGGCGGCATCTGCAGCTGTGGGAATTGAGTGCGCCGAGAAGAGGATCCGGGTCGTTCGCAAAGCCTTGTCATCAAGTGACTCCATTGCTTGCTTCAACGAATCACCCATGAGCCGGACAAACGTTGGGTGCCCGTAGAACTGCCACAGTTTTGTGAAATGCAGCTCAGGGTGTGCCTGGTGCAACCGAGCAATATCCTCATCATACTGACGGCAAGCGGAGTAACCGCCCCAAGCGCTCGTAGCGAAAACGAGGATGTTCCGATGCCCAGCTTCTGAGATTTCGCGTGCGGTATCTTCTGCGAAAGGATGCCAATTCCGATTTCCGAAATAGACCGGAAGATTCTGCCCCCGCCTACTCAGCTCGGCACGAAGCTGCTCGATGATTTCTAGATTTTGGCCATTAATTGGGCTCACTCCACCGAAGTGGAAATAGTGCTCACCAACTACTTTCAACCGCTCTTTCGGGATGCCCCTGCCGCGTGTGACATTTTCGAGGAATGGAATTACTTCGTCCTCCCCTTCTGGTCCACCGAAAGAGAGCACGAGCAACGCATCGAAATTTTTGAATGCCATGGGGAATGATTCTAATGAACTAAAGCAGACGGACTGCATTCGCTGACATACCAGACCAACGAACTGGAGCAATCTGAACATTCTGGCCAGCTTGGGGAGCCTCGATCATCATGCCGTCGCCGAGGTAAATTGCCACGTGCTGACTGCCGCCAGGGCCCCAGAACAAGAGATCGCCACGTTGTGCTTCACTCGGCGCAACTGGAGTTCCTCGCTGGTACTGGTAGCCCGTGTAGTGCGGCAGCGAAATTCCTACGCCAGCAAAGGCGTAGAGTACAAGCCCAGAGCAATCGAATCCAGACATGCTCCCGCCATTCACACCCACGGTTGGACCATTCGCGTCACCACCGCCCCAAACATACGGCGTACCGATCATCGCTTCGGCACGTGCGATTACTGTCTCTACAGACGAGGAATTTGCCGACGGTGCTAAGGCAGACCGAACTTCATTCGTAATCGACTCGAAAGTGCCAACTGCAGGAACGACCTGCGACAGATCGGAAGTAGCAGAGTCAGGCTGACCAGCGGAGGAATCAGCAGCCAGAACACTATTTAGCCCCTGTGCGAAAGCAGCAATGACGTCACTTGTGCTCGAGCCTCCATAGGGGTTCGCTGTTTCGCTGTGATCAGGCTGAGAGGAACCAACGAGGGCTTCAGAAGCGACGATGGTTGCCGCTTGGGTCAGCAAGTCAGTGACATCGCTCCCCTCGGAGTACTCGAGCCGCGGCGTATCTGCCTGGTTGGAGACCTCCACATATCCACCTGTACGCTGCGCCGTATTCACGGCTTGTACTAGTGCTTGTTCATTTGGAACCTCAGCTCCGGGGGCAATTTCGTTCATTCGTTCTTCGACGGCGTCAAGAAGCTCAGGCGAAACCTCATACGTTTCAGCTGGAGTCTCCTGAACCTCAGCTGACTGCGGCGCAGGGCTATTTGAGATGCCACGTTCCTGCGCGACGTCGCTCTCGATGCTGTTCAACTCCGCAGATGCAGCCTCGCGCTGCTCAATGACATCGTCTAGTTGTGAAGACAGAGAGGCAAGCTCATCACGCGTAGCGGATTCTGCGGCCGCAGCTTCGTCCGCAGCCTGCTGCGCAACTTCACTGGCCTGACGCTGCAGAGATTCATCGTTCGCAGCCTCGAGGCGTGCTTGCTCAACTTCGGCGAGCTTTTGCTGTTTTTCCTCGCTTCGTTGACGGAGAAAGAGTGAACGGTCAAGTACATCCTTTTGCGATTGCTCTCCACCGAGTGCCTGAATCGGGCTTCCACCAGCGGAGTTGCGATACTGCGACCGAGTCACTGCGGATAGCTCAGCACGAGCTTTCTCAACTGCCGCCTGCGATTCCTCCAGACGACGCTTCGCCTCCTCAGCACCGCGGCGTGCCTGCTCAGAACGAGACTGAGCATCATGGAGGTCTACAAAAGCACGATTTGCCGCTTCCCGTAGTTGACCAATTTTCAGGTCTAGTTCGGCGATCTCAGCTTGCGATGCTGAAAGCTTGGCTACTAGAGCAGACGCAGTTGACTGCGCTGCGGGAGCAGCAACAGCAGGGCCCACAGGAGAGCTCAATGAAAAAGCCAACGCGAAACTGGTTGAACAAGCAAGGGTGCTGGACCAAACCTGGCGAGCACGCGTTCGCGTGCTCTTCGACGGGGTAACCACGAAGGTGCTCCTCACGCCGCACCCAACATCAACTCATGCAAAGTCTCACGCCGGGCAAGCAAGCGAGTGACTAGCTCGCTGTCAGGCAAACCCGACCTGTGAAGACTCCGCGTGCTGAGACGAGTACGGCTCTGTTAAATCGACTACTGAAAACAGCCTCACGGTTGTGTACGACGCAAACATAGACGTGGTTTGACTGGACCACACGTGTCAAAAGTCAGTGCAACTTCCTTGACTAGAGGAAAGCTCTGGCACGTTTGCAACACACCTCAGCTCATGAGGCAACAAACAAACCATACGACACTTAACTGATTTGTTACACAAACTTTATCTTCAGTAACAAAAGTTAAGGATTTTCACTTGACGACGAGAGCTCTAACCTTGGATTATGCAGGCACAAAAGTAGCAGTGTGATTATCGTCACTTAAAAGTCGCTAATCGAAACGTCAAGGCTCTACGCCTGACGCCAATTCTGGATAGCGGTAGCTCCACACGTGACGATGAGGACTACTGCAACCGCAATCAATACCGAAATCCAATCAAGCGGCCTAGAGGATGCCTCTTGCAGAAACTGCGCCACCCCATCTTCGTAGCTTGAGGCCCGTACAGAGGCGAGCTGGCCAGCCTCGATTGAGGACCGTGGAAACTTTTCTGATGCAGCAATGGCGACATCGGGCGTTCGGATATAGATAGTTTCGATTCCGGTGGCAAGATTGAGGTCTTGCGCCAGATCTCTTAACTCAGGAATGCGGGGAGGCGTCGAGTCGAGAAAAACGAGCCCCACATTAAGGCCAGAATGATCATGCGTGCTCGACAAGGTGGAAGATAGTGACTGTTCCAGGCTGCCGGTGCCTTCATTGGCAGTCTCGAATGCGATACCGTCAATATTGAGCTGATCTACAAGGCTATCGAATCGTGGGTCTGGATTTTGGTATTGCATGTCGCGGCTACATTCCTCTGTGGTCGATGGGCCCCTCATTCTATCCTGTATGGCGATAGTCACCTTGTACTCCCCCGTACAGTTCGCCTTAACTGCGGAGATTGTTGGGTTGTGCCCCAAATGGGGGGTTTAGCTCCATTTTTTCTCAAATCTTCCCTGTTGGACAACAAACATTACATCCGTACTGTTATCATTGCTACGCATAGGCGGTTAATCGCATATCTTTGAGGTTGACCGTTTGGACCTTGTTCCAATTTATCTGGTTTACGACGAGAAACGGAGCTTACTGTGACCGAAAGCAAGAACTCCTTTAACGCCAAGAAGTCGCTTCAGGTCGGCGAGAAGTCTTATGACTACTTCGCACTTGATGCGGTTGAAGGCATGGAGAAACTTCCATACTCCCTCAAGGTTCTTGGTGAAAACCTCCTCCGCACTGAGGATGGCAAGAACGTGACCAAGAAACACATCGAGGCTATTGCGAACTGGGATCCAGATGCCGAGCCATCTGTAGAAATTCAGTTCACCCCTGCCCGCGTCCTTATGCAGGACTTTACCGGTGTTCCTTGTGTCGTGGACCTGGCCACCATGCGTGAGGCAGTTTCCACACTCGGCGGTGATCCTGATCAGGTCAACCCGCTGAACCCAGCCGAGATGGTCATCGACCACTCTGTGATCATTGAGGCGTTCGGTTCCACCAACGCTCTCGACAAGAACGTCGCAATCGAGTACCAACGCAACGAGGAGCGCTACCAGTTCCTGCGTTGGGGCGCTGAGAACTTCTCGAACTTCCGCGTTGTGCCACCGGGGACCGGTATCGTTCACCAGGTCAACATTGAGTACCTCTCCCGTGTTGTATTCGATAACGATGGCGTTGCATACCCAGACACCTGTATTGGTACCGACTCCCACACCACCATGGAAAATGGCCTTGGCATCCTGGGCTGGGGCGTTGGCGGTATTGAGGCTGAGGCTGCAATGCTTGGCCAGCCAGTTTCGATGTTGATCCCACGCGTTGTCGGATTCAAGCTCACCGGTGAGATTCCTGCCGGCGTCACCGCTACCGATGTTGTGTTGACGATTACCGAGATGCTGCGCGAGCACGGCGTGGTTCAGAAGTTCGTCGAGTTCTACGGCAATGGTGTAAAGCAGATCCCGCTTGCAAACCGTGCGACGATCGGCAACATGTCGCCTGAGTTCGGCTCCACCTGTGCGATCTTCCCAATCGATGAAGAGACCATCAACTACCTGCACCTTACCGGTCGTTCCCAGGAGGACATCGACCGTGTGGAGGCATACGCGAAGGCTCAGGGCATGTGGCTTGAGCAGGACGCTCCAGAGGCGAAGTACTCCGAATACTTGGAGCTTGATCTCTCAACGGTCGTTCCGTCAATCGCTGGCCCGAAGCGTCCGCAGGACCGCATCCTCCTGTCCGAATCCAAGGACACCTTCCGTAAGCAGCTGCCGGACTACAACGATGCTAGCAACGAGACCTTTGAGCCAGTTCGTGCGGCGAAGGTTGAGACAGTTGACTTCAATCAGTCCTGGCCTGCAAATGGAGAATCTGCAGCAGTCGGCGCAGAGGGTCGTGCTTCGAAGCCCGTTATCGTTGAGTCGCCGCAGGGTGGCGAGTACACCCTGGATCACGGCATGGTTGCGATTGCAGCTATTACTTCCTGCACCAACACTTCCAACCCATCGGTCATGGTTGGCGCTGCTCTGCTCGCACGCAAGGCTGCGGAAAAGGGTCTGAAGGCGAAGCCATGGGTTAAGACAATCATGGCACCGGGTTCCCAGGTTGTCGACGGCTACTACGAACGCGCCGATCTCTGGAAGGACCTCGAGGCTGTGGGCTTCTACCTCACCGGCTTCGGCTGTGCATCCTGCATCGGTAACTCTGGTCCTCTGCCAACAGAGGTCTCCGACGCTATCAACGAATACGACCTGACCGCGACCGCAGTCCTGTCTGGTAACCGTAACTTCGAGGGCCGCATTTCTCCTGACGTCAAGATGAACTACTTGGCTTCGCCTCTGCTCGTCATCGCCTACTCCATCGCTGGCACGATGGACTTCGATTTCGAGACTCAGCCACTTGGCCAGGACCAGGATGGCAACGACGTCTTCCTGAAGGATGTATGGCCATCAACTGAGGAGATTGAATCCACCATTGCTGGCACAATTTCCCGTGAGATGTACGAGGCTGACTACGCCGACGTCTTCAAGGGCGACAAGCAGTGGCAGGATCTGGATATCCCAACTGGCAAGACATTCGAGTGGAACGACGATTCCACGTACATCCGCAAGGCCCCGTACTTTGACGGAATGCCGGCTGAGCCAAACGATGTTTCGGACATCGATGGTGCTCGCGTCCTTGCTAAGTTGGGTGACTCTGTAACGACGGACCACATCTCCCCTGCTTCGTCCATCAAGCCAGGTACGCCGGCAGCAAACTACCTCGATGCAAACGGCGTCAAGCGCCAGGACTACAACTCCTTCGGCTCACGTCGTGGTAACCACGAGGTCATGGTTCGCGGTACCTTTGCCAACATCCGTCTCCGCAACGAGCTTGTTGAAGACGCTGGTGGCTACACTCGCGACTTCACCCAGGAAGGTGCACCGCAGGCATTCATCTACGATGCCGCACAGAACTACCAGGCCGCTGGTATTCCGCTTGTCGTTCTGGCAGGCAAGGAATACGGCACTGGTTCTTCCCGCGACTGGGCTGCAAAGGGCACGAAGCTGCTCGGCGTCCGCGCTGTCATCGCTGAGTCCTTCGAGCGTATTCACCGTTCGAACCTCATCGGCATGGGCGTGCTTCCACTGCAGTTCCCAGAAGGAAAGTCTCACGCATCGCTCGGGCTCGACGGCACAGAGACGATCTCCATTAGCGGCATCACAGCGTTCAATGAGAACGGAACGATCCCTGAGACCGTCCGTGTATCCGCAACGAAGGATTCCGGCGAGACCGTAGAATTCGACGCTGTAGTCCGCGTAGATACACCAGGTGAGGCTGAATACTACCGTCACGGCGGTATTTTGCAGTACGTTCTTCGCCAGATGGTCAAGAACTAACACCGTAGTTACGTAACACGCTTGAGGGGTCTCCGCGGTATGTGGTGACCCCTTAAGTCTTTCTTTTTCTCCAATGCAATTATTAAGTAGCTCGAAAGGTTGGGCGCCTGACTATGCCGATCATTAGTGATGCAGAGCTCGCGCGGCGTCGCAAAGAAATCTTGGATGCGTCGAGAGCATGCTTCGCCAAGTATGGGTTTGAAGGAGCTACCGTAGCTCGTTTGGAAAAGGCCACTGGCAAAACGCGTGGTGCTATTTTTCATCACTTCGTAGACAAGGAAACGTTGTTTCTCGCCATCGCCAGCGAGGACGCTGAACGCCAAGCTGAGGTAGTTAGCCGACAGGGGCTCGTAGAAGTTATGCACGACCTCTTGCAACATCCGGAAGAAAATGACTGGTTCGTGACGCGTTCTGAGATTGTTCGAAAGCTCCGCACGGATCCTGCATTTGAGGCTCGGTGGAGGAAGCACCAGGAAGTACTTGATGAGGCCGTGCGGAAAAGGCTGGAATCGAATACGGCGATGCGGCAAGATGTGCCAATTGAAGTAATGCAGACCTATCTAGAGACAGTTCTGGAAGGGTTCATAATCAAATTGGCCGCAGGTGAGCCACCAGAGCAGCTGGAAGCAATGCTAGACGTTGTCGAGCAGTCTGTTCGATCTTCAGTTTCTAGCTAGCTACCGGGCGATATAGACTGTTCGTCATGTCTAAGTTGCTTATGGTGTCGCTGCGAAATGGTGAGATCGGTGCTGACGTTGCTCACGCCGAGTACAACGACGTACTCAAAGCGACGAAGATGGATCGGACAGCTATAGAGCTCTGTCATATCTCTGACGAGCACGCCCAGCTGAAGTCACTGGATTCAGTTGAAGGCGTGATCGTTGGAGGTTGTTCTTTAAACGTTTCAGATGCACATACCTCAGCGTGGGCGCAGCATGTAGATGCTGTGCTCACTGAGGTTGTGGAATCTGGAAAACCCGTGTTCTTCGTTTGTTTCGGAACGAGCTGGCTGGTGCACTACCTCGGAGGAAACATCGTTCACACGCATCCAGAGGACTCTGGCCCGACACAGGTTTCGCTTTCAGACGCCGGTAAACGTGACGTACTGCTTCAGGGGTTCCCAGGGAACTTCACAGCGCTGACCGGACATACCGAGAATCCTGACGAGTCCACCCTCCCGCCCTCACTTGAGATATTGGCAGTTGGGAATAGTAGTCCGGTTCAGATGATTCGGTACGGTGATCATGTTTGGGCGACGCAATTTCATGCGGAGATGGATGCCAAAGCAATGCAGACTCGTATGGACTTCTTCGCTAACTATGGGTACTTCTCTCCGGAAGACTACGACAAGATCGTAAAGGGGCTGCCTCTTCACGATGTTTCGTGGGCAAACAGAATTTTACAATCATTTACGCAATACTGCGTGGGTTGAGTAGAAACAACTTGTTTCTGGTAGCTAGAATTCCTACTTATGCATGCAATCATCACAACCACAGGTAAAGACCGTGTAGGCATCATCGCAGGAGTTGCGATCGCCGCGGCTGAGGTAAACCTCAATATCGTAGATGTTTCCCAAACTCTCATGGATGACTTCTTCACCATGATCATGCGTGTGGAACTTCCCGAAGGCGATGTAAACATGGAATCACTGCAAACTCACCTTTCAGCAGCTGGTGAATCTTTGGGGGTCATTGTTCGGATCCAGTCCGAGGACCTTTTCACCGCCATGAACGAAATCTAGGGAGGGGTTGCTGTGGCTGTTGATTTTGATTTCAAGTCCCAACACATTCTTGACGTCATCAAGATGATTGAGGACTACCGGCTGGACATTCGTACTGTAACAATGGGAATCTCACTCATCGGTTGTACACGTCCCACTATGGATGCAACGTGCCAGTCGGTCTACGACAGAGTGACGACGAAGGCAGCCCGTCTGGTAGAAGTTTGCCAGGACATTGAACGCGAACTCGGTATTCCCATTGTGAACAAGCGAGTCTCCGTTTCTCCCATTGCTTTGGTCGCAGCTGGGGTGGACGGCAATCCGGTCGACATTGCAAAAGCGCTTGACAAAGCGGCGGGTGAGCTGGGAGTCAACTTCGTAGGTGGTTACTCGGCGCTCGTTGAAAAGGGGGCAACCACCTCTGATATGCGTCTCATCGAGTCCATTCCGGAGGCATTGACCGTCACGGAGAACGTGTGTGGCTCGGTGAACATCGCTACTTCCCGTGCTGGTATCAACATGGATGCTGTCGCGAAGATGGGGCGCGTCGTGAAAGAGGCAGCGGAGCTGACCAAAGACCGTTCTTCGATTGCGTGCGCAAAGCTTGTTGTGTTCGCAAATGCTGTGGGTGATAACCCATTTATGGCCGGAGCGTTCCATGGCATTGAGGAGCCTGACGCGGTTGTTTCAGTTGGTGTATCAGGCCCTGGTGTCGTCGACAATGCGATCCAGCGGCTCGGAAAAGCCAGCTTGAACGAGGTAGCTGAAGAGATCAAGAAGGCTGCGTTCAAGATCACCCGCGCAGGCCAGCTGGTTGGCAACCTTGCTTCAGAACGTCTCGGAGTGCCATTTGGCATCGTCGATCTCTCCTTGGCACCGACCGCTGAAGTTGGTGACTCCGTTGCGCATATCCTCGAACACATGGGGCTAGAGCAGGTTGGCACGCACGGCACGACGGCTGCGCTCGCGCTTCTTAACGACGCCGTCAAAAAAGGCGGCATGATGGCCTGCTCCCGTGTCGGAGGGCTTTCTGGATCCTTTATTCCGGTTTCGGAAGATAAGGGCATGATCGACGCGGTCCGCGCTGGATCCATCAGTATGGACAAGCTCGAAGCGATGACGTCGATCTGCTCTGTCGGGTTTGACATGATCGCCATCCCCGGCGACACCTCGGCGGAAACGATCGCGGGGATGATCGCTGATGAGGCTGCAATCGGCGTCATGAACCATAAGACCACCGCAGCGCGCCTCATCCCCGTACCGGGCACCAAGCCGGGCGACGAGGTGAACTTCGGTGGCCTCCTCGGCTACGCCCCTGTAATCGAGGTAGGTACAAAACAAAATACGGAGTTTATTCAGCGCGGTGGCTTCATCCCTGCGCCGGTCCACGGGTTCCGGAATTAAACACCCCAGCGGTGGGGCTTACTTCCTCCCGAAGAGGAAGTAAGCAATCCATCCAAACATATTCACGCCGCCCACGGCAGGACCCCATACCCACTTCGAGCCGCGGATTTTCCGGTTATCAGTCCTGGCCAAATGAACTAGCGCCGTAATTTTGCCCAGTAAATCGATGGAGGCGAGCGATGCAATGAGCCTGCGCTCCTGCGCGGACATGCCGCTCCAGCTATTACGTACGTCAAGTAACAGTGTTTCGAATCGTGTCGTATTCACGACCTCCACGTTACACTGAGTCGACTACGCCAATTCGACGATCTCCATATACTCGTCGCTCCACAGGTCTTCATCGCCTTCAGGCATGATGATCACTCGCTCTGGCTCGAGTGCTTCGACAGCTCCAGGGTCGTGCGTGACGAGAACGACAGCGCCGGTATAGGTTTTCAGCGCATCCAATACTTGCTGTCGGGACTGCGGATCCAAGTTGTTTGTCGGCTCGTCAAGAAGAAGGACATTTGCGCGCGAGGAAACGAGCGTTGCCAGCGCTAACCTCGTTTTCTCACCACCAGACAGTGTTCCAGCTGGCTGGTCTAGCTTGTCTCCCGAGAACATGAACGCCCCGAGTAGACCGCGTAGATCCTGCTGCCCTGCATCGGGGCAGGCTTCGATCGTGTTCTCCCACACTGTTTTGTTACCGTCGATCGTGTCGTGCTCCTGGGCGAAGTACCCGATCTTGAGGCCATGCCCTGACACGATTCCGCCTTCCCCATCCGTGCGTTCAACGCCAGCAAGTAACTTGAGCAGCGTCGTCTTGCCTGCACCATTGGTGCCAAGCACTACAACTCGGGATCCTTTATCAACAGCTAGATCGACGCCAGCGAACACTTCGAGGGAGCCATACATTTTGGTAAGGCCCTTGCCAAACAAGGGTGTCTTGCCGCATGGTGCTGGCTTCGGAAAGGAAATAGACGCTACTTTATCCGCTACACGAATGTCATCAAGCTCACCCATCATGCGCTCAGCGCGAGCAAGCATCTGTTTAGCAGCTGCAGCCTTCGTCGCCTTCGCTCCGAGTTTGGCCGCTTGTTTTTGCAGTGCGGAAGCTTTCTTTTCCGCATTAGCGCGTTCACGGCGGCGTCGTGCTTCATCGAGTGCCCTGGCATCCTGGTACTTCTTGAAGCCCATGTTGTAGACATCAGCCTCAGCGCGCACTGCATCAAGGAACCAAATCTTATTGCATACTGCCTCAAGCAACTCAACATCGTGCGAAATCATGATCAAGCCACCATCGTGCTTGCTCAAGAACGAACGCAGCCATGTAATAGAGTCCGCGTCGAGGTGGTTAGTGGGCTCGTCGAGAAGCAGTGTGGTTTGGGACTTTCCAGAACCCGCCCGAGAGGCGAAAAGGATCTGTGCCAACTCCACGCGACGGCGTTGACCACCGCTGAGGGTACTGAGCTGTTGGTCGAGCACTCGTGCTGGAAGCCCGAGGTTGTCACATATCTGCGCAGCCTCTGCGTTCGCCTCGTAACCGCCTAGCGCGTGGTACTGCTCTTCGAGCCGGGAAAACTTCTCGATTGCTTTATCACGGGTCGCACCATCTGACTCTTCCATGATGGAACGCTGCCGATCCATCGAGCGTTGGATCTGATCAAGGCCTCGCGCCGAAAGAACGCGATCTCGGGCACTCTGCTCGATATTGCCTTCTTTGGAGTCTTGTGGCAGGTATCCGATCTCGCCAGTACGAGTAACCGTGCCCGCGTAGGGTTCTGTTTCTCCTGCGAGGATTCGCATCGTAGTGGTCTTCCCGGCACCATTTCGGCCGACGAGACCGATTCTGTCACCAGGTTGAACACGGAGATGCTGCCCAGGCGCTTCGAGAAGCGTCCGGGCTCCTACACGGACTTCGAGATCATTAGTAACAATCACAAAGGGTTACTCTACAAGGCCGCGTGAGTAGACGAAAACGTGGTCTAAACAGCGAAACCTAGTGCACGCAACTGCTCGCGCCCTTCTTCCGTAATCATCTGCGGTCCCCATGGTGGCATCCACACCCAATTGATGACGACTTCATCACACACAGTATTCGTCGTGATAGCGTGATCAGCTTGTTCTTCGATGACATCGGTAAGCGGGCAAGCCGGCGAAGTCAACGTCATGTTGACGACTGCTCGGTGGACATTATCGTTAGTTTCTACCCACACGTCATAGACAAGTCCAAGGTCAACAACATTGATACCCAACTCGGGGTCAATGACGTCGTGTAGGTACTCCTCTACTTCACCACAGATTTTGAGCTGTTCCTCGGTCTGTGCTGGCCGCTCGTCGCCATCGCCAAGGTTCGAAGTGTGATCGTTATCCACCATACTTTCGCCTTTCTATTTGTCTAACGCCTCGGACGTGGCGGCTTCAAATGCTTTCCAGCCCAACAACGCACACTTGACGCGAGCTGGGAACTTAGAAACACCTGCGAACGCAATGCCATCGCCGATGGCTTCCGGATCCCCTTCTTTGGTCCCGCGAGAGGTGATCATTTCCTCAAACGAGTGCAACTTTTCCATCGCATCCGCAACAGGTAGCCCCACCAGTTCTTCTGTCATCACACTGGTTGAGGCTTGGGAGATCGAGCAACCTTGAGCATCGTAAGAGACGTCTTCAACCGTCTTTCCGTCGGCAGACAGGTGCACACGCAGCGTCAGCTCATCACCGCAAGATGGGTTGACGTGGTGCACCTCCGCTTCGTACGGTTCGCGCAGCCCCTTATGCCGTGGGTTCTTGTAATGGTCCAAGATTACTTCTTGGTACATAGACTCTAGGTTCATCGTCTAGGAATCCTCCTCGACTCCGAAGAAGCGGCGCGCTTCGCGAATGGCTTCAACCAAGGCGTCTACTTCCTCTTTGGTGTTGTACAGGTAGAAACTTGCTCGAGAGGTTGCCTGCACCTCGAGTTCTCTGTGAGCGGGCCACGCGCAGTGGTGGCCGGTGCGGATAGCAACACCGTGAGCATCAAGCACCTGTCCTAAATCATGCGGATGCACGCCATCGACGGTAAAAGCGATCGCACCGCCGCGCTGTTCAGCCACCGCAGGACCAGCGATAACTAATCCTGGAATCTCTTGCATTCGTTCCAGGGCATACTCCGTCAACATATGCTCGTGGCGTTGGACATTTTCCATTCCGATGGATTCCAAGAACTCGACGGCAGCACCAAGGCCAACGACCTGGCTTGTCATCTGCGTGCCAGCTTCGAACCGTTGGGGCGTCGGCGCATACGTCGAAGAGTCCATCTTGACGATCTCGATCATGGATCCACCTGTCAAAAATGGTGGAAGTTCCCTGAAGATCGACTTTCTCGCGTATACGGCGCCCACACCAGAAGGTCCACACATCTTATGCCCTGAGAACGCTGCAAAGTCGACGTCAAGCTCGTGAAAGTTAACAGGCATATGCGGAACAGATTGGCACGCATCAAGGACCGTGAGTGCTCCTACTGCGCGAGCACGCCTCACGATTTCATCGACGTCCGCTACTGCACCAGTTACGTTTGATTGGTGCGTGAACGCAACAACTTTTACAGTATCGTCGAGTTCCAAGCTGTCAAGGTCGATGCGTCCATCAGCAGTCATCGAGTACCACTTGAGCGTTGCTCCAGTGCGGCGGGCCAGTTCTTGCCAAGGCACGAGGTTCGCGTGGTGCTCCAGTTCAGTGACAACAATCGTGTCTCCGCGTTTGATCTGGTGCTTACCGGCACGATCATCACCAAGAACATATGCGACGAGGTTCAGAGCCTCAGTAGCGTTCTTCGTGAATGCAATCTCCTCCCCGTCAGCACCAACAAAGTTAGCGATACGCTCACGGGCAGTTTCATAAGCGTCTGTCGCCTCCTCAGCCAGTTGGTAGGAGCCACGATGGACTGGTGCAAATGTGTTCAGGACGAATTCTTGCTCAGCGTTCCACACAGACTGCGGACGCTGGGACGTAGCCCCGGAGTCCAAATAGACGAGGGGCTTCCCATCGCGCACGGTCCGACTCAGGATCGGGAACTCTGCGCGAATCGCGTCTGTGTTCAGTGTTCCATCGGAATGTAAGTATCCCATTAGATGAACTTTTCGTATCCCTCTGCCTCGAGAACATCAGCCAACGAGGCGTCGCCAGTCTGGATGACCTTGCCATCCGAGAAGATGTGAATGAAGTCAGGCTTCACATACTCCAGGATCCGCTTGTAGTGGGTGATCATTAGGACACCGCCGTTGGTTTCTTCCTGGTAGCGGTTGATCCCCTCGGATACGATTCGCAGCGCATCGACGTCAAGGCCGGAGTCCGTTTCGTCCATCACAGCAAACTTCGGCTTGAGCAACGACAACTGCATGACCTCATGTCGCTTCTTCTCACCGCCAGAAAAGCCTTCGTTGACCGAACGCTCAGTGAAGGAAGAGTCCATCTTCAACAAGTCGCGAGCATCATTGAGTTCACGAACCCAATCGCGAAGCTTCGGCGCTTCCCCACGAACAGCAGTCACAGCAGAGCGCATAAAGTTCGAAGAAGAGACGCCCGGCACCTCAACTGGGTACTGCATTGCCAGGAAGAGTCCGGCGCGAGCGCGTTCGTCGATATCCATCTCGAGGATGTTCTCACCATCGAGGAGTACTTCGCCTTCAGTAACTTCGTAGCGTGGATGACCAGCGAGCGTGTAGGCCAGCGTGGACTTACCGGAACCATTCGGCCCCATGATGGCGTGAGTCTCTCCGCCCTTAATAGTGAGGTTTACGCCCTTGAGAATCGGCGTTGGCTCTTGACCTTCCTCGGTCGGCAGGACGTTTGCGTGGAGGTTCTTGATTTCCAGGGTAGACATTGTTTTACTGATTCCTTTTCGTTTTACTGGTTCGTTTGCTCGAGCTCTCCGGCCACACGTGCAACGAGTTCTTCACGGAGGTCTTCGAGCGGGACCTGATTGAGGACCTCGTTAAAGAATCCGCGAATGATCAAGCGCGTGGCTTCGTCCTCAGGGATGCCCCTGGACCGGAGATAAAACACTTGCTCGTCATCGAAGCGACCAACGGTTGCGGCATGGCCGGCTCCAGCGATTTCACCAGTCTCGATCTCGAGGTTTGGAATTGCGTCAGCGCGAGCACCATCCGTCAAGACCAGGTTCCGGTTCGTTTCATATGTATCTGTGCCGTGCGCGCCTGCGCGAATCAGCACATCACCGACCCAGCAGGTTCGTGCTTCTGGCAGATCCGACGCCTTGTCGCCTTGCAACGCACCCTTGTACAGCACGTTCGACCGGCAGTTCGGAACGCTGTGGTCGACCAGCATACGGTTTTCGATGTACTGACCCGCGTCCGCAAAGTAAACGCCGTTGAGCTCGACGTCTGCACCCGGAGCTTGGAACTTTACGCGTGGGGTGATGCGCACGATCTCGCCACCGAACGCTGCGACGTTGTGGCGCAGTACCGAATCGCGCTCCATCAAGATGGACTGTTGACCAATGTGCACTGCGTCCAGATCCCAGTCCGTATCTACGACTGCGCGTACGTGCGCGCCTGCGCCGATATGCCAATTGACGTTGTCTGCATGCACACCTGTGCCGGTGTACTTGACAACGATGTCAGCCTCTGCATGCGTCCCAACTTCAAAAAGGATCGTTGCAAAGGACGTCACGCCGGCGCCGGCACCAGTGATGGTGACGGTGATGGGCTTGGACAGCTTGCTGTTACCAGGCACGGTAATCAAGGTGCCGGTTTTCGCGCTCGACCATGCTTGTGCAGCAACGCGGTCTACGGGCGCGCCGGCTACTTTGAGCTGATCGTCAGCTGCGTCAAGCTCCGTGACGACGACCTCATCTGGCGCATCAATCGTGATCTGGGCGTCAGCCTGTTGCGGGAACTCCCCGTTGTGCAGACCTCGGATGCGGCGAAGTGGAATGAACCGCCAGACTTCGTCACGTCCACGTGGAACGGGAAAATCCTCAACATTGAACGACGAAAACAGATCTCCCTTGTTGTTGTGAGGAGTTGCATTCGATACGGGATTAATCGTTGAAGTCATGGTGATTAGCCCACTGATCCTTCCATTTGCAATTCAATCAGACGGTTGAGCTCCAGGGCGTACTCCATCGGGAGCTCCTTGGCAATAGGCTCGACGAAGCCACGGACAATCATCGCCATAGCTTCTTCTTCGGCAATACCGCGGGACATCAGGTAGAACAGCTGCTCTTCAGAGACCTTGGAGACTTTCGCCTCGTGTCCGAGCGTAACCCGATCGTTCCTAATGTCGTTGTACGGGTAAGTGTCAGAACGAGAAATGTCGTCGACAAGCAACGCATCGCACTCAACGTTCGAGGCGGAATCATGTGCGTTTGCGTTGATCTGTACCAGGCCGCGGTAGGCCGCGCGTCCGCCACTGCGCGCAACTGACTTTGAAACGATTGAACTCGAGGTGTGCGGAGCCATGTGTGTCATCTTGGCACCCGTGTCCTGGAACTGTCCTTCACCAGCAAATGCGACGGAAAGCACTTCGCCACGGGCATACTCGCCAGTCATCCAGACTGCTGGGTACTTCATCGTCACCTTTGAACCGATATTGCCGTCGACCCACTCCATCACTGCGCCCTCTTCGGCCTTAGCGCGCTTGGTGACGAGGTTGTAAACGTTGTTCGACCAGTTCTGGATCGTGGTGTACCGGCAGCGGCCACCTTTCTTCACGATGATTTCAACGACCGCGGAGTGAAGCGAGTCGGACTTGTAAATCGGGGCGGTGCATCCTTCTACGTAGTGGACGTAGGCGTCCTCATCAACGATGATGAGCGTGCGCTCGAACTGGCCCATGTTCTCGGTATTAATACGGAAGTATGCCTGGAGCGGGATATCGACGTGGACGCCCGGCGGAACATAGATAAACGAACCGCCTGACCATACTGCCGTATTCAGAGCTGAGAACTTGTTATCGCCAGCGGGGATGACCGAGCCGAAGTACTCCTTAAAGATGTCCTCGTGCTCGCGAAGCGCGGTGTCAGTGTCTACGAAGATGACACCCTTCTTTTCGAGATCCTCACGAATCTGGTGGTAGACAACCTCAGATTCGTACTGCGCAGCAACACCAGCGACTAGGCGCTGCTTTTCTGCCTCAGGAATGCCAAGCTTGTCGTACGTATTCTTAATGTCTTCAGGAAGGTCATCCCAGCTCGTAGCTGGTTGCTCCGTAGAGCGGACATAGTACTTAATGTTGTCAAAGTCGATGCCACTCAGGTCTGCGCCCCAAGTCGGCAGTGGCTTCTTTTCAAAAATGTCCAAAGCCTTGAGGCGCTGTTCCAGCATCCATTCTGGCTCTTCCTTAATGCCAGAAATGTCCTTGACTACCCCAGCGTTAAGACCACGCTTTGCTGCCTGCCCGGCAGCGTCTGGGTCGTGCCACCCGTAGTTGTAGCTACCGATTGACTCGATAATCTCTTCGTCGTTCATTGGTTTCTCTAAACCGGGTGCGGGATTAGCTTTCGTCATTATTTTCCGCTCCTTTCAGATACGTTATTTTTCGGCCCGTGAACAGCAGCGAGTGGAATGTTTGTTGTGCAGACACCATTGCCCTCTGTAATGGAGGCAAGTGGTTGGATATGTCGGCCTACGATCTTAGCGATCATTTCTTGCTCTGCTTCGCAAATTTCGGGATGCGCAGACGCTACTTGTGACACCGGGCAGTGATGCTGACAAATTTGAATTCCAGTTCCTGCCTGAGTCACCGAGGCAACATAGCCGTGACGCTCTAAAACGGACACGACTTCGAGCACGACTGATTCAAGGTCGCCACTGCTTGATCGCTCCGAAATCGGCTCCACTTCTTCAAGGATGCGTTCAATCCTAGTTTTGGCGAACTCTTTGACTGCTTCATGGCCGCCAAGTTCTTCAAGAGCTTCGATTGCATCAAGCGCCATATTCTCATAGTTGCTACCGAAGCTTTCTCGGCCTTCTTCCGTCAAGCAGTAGTGCTTCGCGGGACGGCCTCGCGGTGGCTCTTCTCCAGCAACCGGCAGTGGCTCACACGTCTCAATGAGTCCAGCCTCAGTGAGCTTATCCAGGTGCCGACGGATACCGGCAGCTGAAATTCCAGTTTGCTCACCAAGCGTTGATGCAGTCACCGGTCCGCTTTTCAGCAAGAGCGCCATCACTCGCTTGCGAGTGCCACCGTCAACTGACCGCGCTTGGTTCAACACTGGCTCACCTCGCTTCGATCTGCTTTGATCTCTGACTTTCCAACCGATTGGCTGTACACCGACCGGCCTTTACACAACACTACTGTGTCCTAATTCAATGTGCACGTTTAACCCGGTCGTTCGGCTACAATCTTGCCTGTGTTGTTCCAGGATTCACCGATAAAGTCTTTGCTTGATGCGTTTCCTCGCATCGGCAAGCCTGGATCACGGTCGGCTGGGCTCCACCGAGTCTCTAAAGAGGTTTGGCGAGGACAAGACTTTCGTTCAACCAACTACGCTGAGCAGAACCGGTTCGCCGTACTTCGATGGCTGGGTTTGGTCGGCACACTTCTCATTGGCTTGGGAGGCCTCGGGGGCGGGGCCTTGCCGGTCGTCGATAATCCTTGGTTCTCTCTGCCTGGCGGGGCCTTGCTTGGCCGAATGATGCAAGCATCGTCTTCCATAGTTCTGTTCGGAGTAGGACTC
>NZ_JBSZCG010000126.1:0-15610 GCF_054166365.1 Corynebacterium sp. UMB8791
ATGGGTTCCAGATTAGCTGTGTTGTCGCCGGGTCCCGGCGAAACCACTGAGGTGCCGGTAAACCGCTCCTTGGATATCGGTATCACGGTGTTGTCGGTGTCGCTGGTGTTGGTGTCGCTGGCGGCGCTGGCGCGGATGTCGCTGGATGAGGCGCTGCTGCACATCACTCTGGTGACGACGTTTTCCTTCCTCCTGTTCTACGGGATGACAGAGATGCACTACTGGGCAACCCCGGGCCGCGTGCTGTGGCTCGTGGGGTTGACCGGGGTGTGGATGCTGGACACGACGATCTCAGTGGTTGCGATGTACTGGGTGTTCACGCTGTTCTTCGTCTACATGCGCGCGTTCAACGACTGGCGAGGTATTGCCGGGGTTGCTGCTGGGCTTGTGATCACGGTGCTGGTACAGCTGCCGGATCATCTCACGCTGGGCAGCGTGTTGGGGCCGGCGCTGTCGGCGGTGGTGGTCCTGGCGATCAACTATGCCTTCACCACGATTACGAAGGTGAGCGACGAGCGCGCCGAGCTCATCAACGAGTTACTGGAGACACGCGAGCAGCTAGCAACTACGGAGCGCGCAGCCGGTGTGGCGCAGGAGCGGGAGCGGCTCGCGCACGAGATTCACGACACGGTGGCGCAGAACCTGTCCTCGATCCAGATGCTGCTGCACGCCGCGGAGCGCGACCTGTTGGCCACGGACCTTTCGGAGGAGGAGCTGGCGGCGCCGTTGAAGAGGATGGAGACGGCACGCAGGGCGGCGTCGAGAAACTTGGCGGAGACCCGCGCGATTATTGCGGCGCTGACGCCGGCGCCGCTGAGCACGACGTCGCTGGAGGAGGCACTGCGGCGCATCGCGGCGGACTTCGGTACGACGGGCGACATGGACATCGAGGTGGAGGTCGACGGTGAGCCGCAGCAGCTGCCGATGCGCATCGAGGCCGGCCTGCTGCGTATTACGCAGGGCGCGGTGTCGAACGCGGTGAAGCACTCCGAGGCGAGCCGCATGCGCATCACGCTGACGTTTGGGGATGACGAGGTCCGCCTTGATGTGGTGGACAACGGCAAGGGCTTCGACGTAGCGAGCCAGGCCAAAAAGCCCTCAGGGTTAGGCCATTTGGGCCTCGATGCCATGCGTTCTCGGGCCGAGGAATTGGGCGGTGAGCTGGCAATTGAGTCCCAGCCCGGCGGGCCGACAGCGCTTTCTGTGGCGGTACCGAGTAGTATCAAACAAAAGACTGACCAGGTGGAGAGGAAAACTTCATGATTCGTGTGTTGCTGGCTGATGACCATGAGATCGTCCGGCTGGGGCTTCGGGCCGTGCTCGAGGAGGCCGAAGACATTATGGTCGTCGGTGAAGTTGCCACAGCTGAGGGCGCGATCGCGATGGCGCAGGCCGGCGGCATCGACGTGATTTTGATGGACCTCCGCTTCGGCGCGGGCGTCGAGGGCACCCGCGTGACCACGGGCGCGCAGGCAACGGCGCAGATCATCGCCTCGATGACGAACCCGCCGAAGGTGCTCATGGTGACCAACTACGACACCGACGCCGACATCCTCGGCGCGATCGAGGCCGGAGCCGTCGGCTACCTGCTGAAGGACGCCCCGCCGGAGGAGCTCGTCGCCGCGGTGCGCTCCACCGCGCGTGGCGACGCCACCATGTCCCCGGTGGTGCGCGAGCGCCTCGAGACGCGCGACCGCACTCCGCGCTCCTCGCTCACGCCGCGTGAGCTGGAGGTGCTGCAGTTGGTGGCGGCGGGGTCGTCGAATAGGGAGATTGGCACGGAGCTCATGCTTTCTGAGGCGACCGTGAAGTCCCACCTCGTGCACATTTACGACAAGTTGGGTGTGCGTTCCCGTACTTCCGCCGTGGCGTCGGCGCGCGAGCAGGGCGTGCTCTAGTAGTAGGGGTGGGCTTCGTGGAATGCTTCCACGATGCCGAGGGGGATCTTGCCGCGGTTGGCAATGGGCAGGCCTTCGGTCTGCGCCCAACGGCGGATCTCGGCGGGGTCAAGGGCCCGATCGGTCGCGTCGCACGCCTCCCTGGCTGCTTCGACGTACGGCTTGAGCTGCGCCAGGAAGCGCTCTGCGTTCTCCGGCTTGAGGTCCAGCACGTAATTCTTCCCCTGTAACCCGAAGCGGATCACGCGAACATCCGCCTCGTGCAGGGGCGTGTGGTCCAGGTCGTCGAAAAACTGGGTGATATTTTGCCGGGCCATGAAGGCTGTCCTTTCTCCGGTACTCCCAAGAACGATACTTGGGAGTAGTGTTCGCGTTTGGAGGAAGTCTAGCAAATACTTTGGCCAATAATACTAATTAAGTTTCTTCTGCACTTCCGCGGACAGTTTCTGCAGGTCTTCATCAATAGAGTTGTGTGCCAGGCGCTGCTGTACCGGGTTCATGTGCTCGGCGTTTTCCACCGCGGTCTGCAGCTCCGCGAGGCGGACCTTCGCGTCGGTGGCGAAGCCCTTCGGCAGCTCGGCGGTCTTGACCTGGCCCTCGAGGGCGTCGACGCGCGACTTCAGCTGCCCGCCGCGCTCAGAAAAGCGCGAGACCTCCTGGGAGGACAGGCCGACGCTCTGCGCGCGCTGTTGTACCTGCTTCTGCTGGTAGGACGTCCAGCCCTTGTAGAACAGCGGCAACAGCACCGGCAGGAGCAGACGGGTCGCGCCGAGCCACTGCTTGGCCTTCTTCTTCGTAATGCCGGACTCCTCAATGCGCTGCAGATGCGCCTTCGCCAGCCGCTCCTCGTGCTTGCGCTTCTGCTTCAGGCCCTGCTTCTCTGCCTTCAGCAGGCGCTTCTCGGCCTTGTCCAGCAGCTTTGCGGTGCGGAAGTCCTGCTTCGCCTCCTCCTTGGCAAGCTTGCGGGCGTGCGCCTGCGCGGCCTTAATCTCAGCCTTGGCCTTCGTGCGTGCTTTCCGGATGGATTTGAACAGTCCCATGCGAGTTAACTCCTTTACGCTTCAGCGTTCGTTTGGACACCAACCTTACCTGTTTCTCCACTGCGCCTAGTAGAGTATTGCCCATTGTGAGTACGTCGAAGCAGCAGGATGGCACACGCATGCGGCCGTCGGATCTTGTGGGGTGCCGCTTCCGGTTCCGCCGGAGGTGCCAGTTCCCGGACTATCCGTCGCGCGAGGAGGCCGAGGCGCACATGCCGCAGCGCATCGCGGTGCAGGAAGCGGTACTCGCCCAGCTGCCTACCAAGCCAGCGCTTGGCGACGGCCGGCGCCGCCTCTTCACCCGCGCCGACGCCGCGGACGCCACCACCGAGGGCGTCTTTGACTTGATGCGCCGCGGCACCCACCTGATCACGCGGGCGACGCTCCATGGGGACATCGCCGGGGTGGCGGTCGAGGTGGACGTCGACATCCTGGTGCGCACCGCCGACGGGTACGTGCCAGTGATCATCTCGAACCACAGAGTCGCGCGCACACACCCGACCTCGACGCTGCAGGCCGTGCCGGTTGGGCGCCTCGGGCTGGGGGCACCACTGCGGGTAGCGGGCAAGTACCGCCACCACACCGTCGACGGCTACCGGCTAGCCATGGCGCACCTCCTGCTCGGGGAGCGCTCCGCGGGCCGCGGCGGCGTCATTGGGCAAGATAGGTCGCTGGCGTACGGAGTGGACGTCGAAAAGTATGTCGCGCCGCTGCTGCTCGCGCTCGCCGAGCCCACGCCCGAGCACCCAACCCGCTACAAACAATGCGCCACCTGCAGGTTCTGGCCGCTGTGCCTGCCTGAGCTCGAGGCGCGCGACGACATTTCGCTGGTGCTACCCGGCGGCAAGGGCGACCGCTTCCGCGCCCAGGGCATCACGACGGTCCAACAGCTTATCGACGCCCAGCTCGGCGAGCCTTCCCGCATCGCCGAAGCCTGGCGCGCCGGGATCCCCCTGCTCAGGAGACCGGGGCCGATCGATATTCGCCGCGCCGACGTCGAGATCGACATCGACATGGAGTCCTACATGGACCAAGGCGCCTACCTGTGGGGCACCTTCGACGGCGAGCGCTACCGGCCGTTCGTGACGTGGGAGGAAGTCGGCGGCGACGCGGAGGAAGCCAACTTCGGTGCGTTCTGGCGCTGGCTCCTCGACCAGCGTGCCCAAGCCCACGCGGAAGGCAAGACCTTCGCCGCCTACTGCTACGCCGCCGCCGGCGAAAACCACTGGCTGCGCATGTCCGCGCAGCGCTTCGCCAGCATCGACGCCAAGGAAGTCCAGGAGTTCATCGCCTCCGACGAGTGGGTCGACGTGTTCGCGGCGGTGCGCAAGCACCTCGTCGGTACCGACGGGCTGGGGCTGAAGGTGCTCGGGCCCATCGTCGGCTTCCACTGGGAGGACGACGACATGGACGGCGAAGCCTCCATCGACCGCCGCTTCGCCGCCATCCGGGGCGACGAGGAGGCAAAGCACACCCTACTGCAGTACAACGAAGACGACTGCCGGGCCACCCGTGCCGTCCGCGAGTTTCTCGACGCCGACGCCCCCGGGATCCCTTTGCTCTAGCTTTGGGGGTTTAGCGTCTGGTGTTTTAACGCCTGGTGTTGCGGGCCACTGCCGCGGTAATCAGCACCAGCACCACAACGAGGCAGGCCAGCACCATCGTGAACCCGGCCCACGGCAGCAGCTCGTACACCCAGCCCGACGCCGCCCCCACCATCGACGACCCCATGTAGTACCAGAACACGTACATGCTGGACGCCTCCGCCCGGTCACGCTCCGCGATGATGCCCACCCACGCAGAGGCCGTCGAGTGCATCGCGAAGAAGCTCGCCGTAAACACCAGCAGACCGGCCAGCAGCGCCACCAGGTTCGGTATCGCTGCCAGTACCAGCCCCGCAACCATCAGCGACGCCCCGCCAATCACCACGTGCCCGCGACCGTACTTGCTCACCAGCGCACCCGCACGCGACGCCGACCACGTCCCCGACAGGTACAGCAAAAACGCCAGCCCCACCAGCGACGGCGGCAGGCCAAAGTAGTCAATCGCGCGGAACCCCAGGTAGTTGTACAGGGAGACGAACACGCCCATCCCGATGAACGCCGTCGCGCACAGCGCGAGAATCCGCGGGTTCCTCGCGTGCCGAACCATCGCGCGGAACTCATTGCCCGGTCGCAGCTTCGCCTTCGGCGTGAAGTTCCGCTGCGCAGGAAGCAGGATCGCCGTTGCAATCGCCAGTGCAAATGCCGTCACGCTACTGGCTGCGAGCGCCCACCGCCACGACGTGACCGCCAGCAGCCCCGTCGGGATCAACCTGCCCGTCAGCCCGCCGATCGTGTTGCCGGCGATGTACAAGCCCATCGCGCCGGGCAGGTCCTTGGCGTCGAGCTCCTCGGAGAGCCAGGTCATCGCAACGGCCGGGGTGCCTGCAATCGCGATGCCTTGCAGGGCTCGCAGCAGCACCAGCTGTTCCATCGACTGTGCCAGCGGCAACAACAGGCCAATGCCCGTTGCCACCAGCGCTGACACGATCAGCACGCGCCCGCGCCCATACTTCTCCGAAAGTATCGACGCCGGCACCACACACAGCGCCAACCCGCCCGTCGCCGCCGACACCGTCAGCGCCGTGGTGGACGGGGAAGCGTCGAACGCCTCCGCCAGGGTGGGGAGTAGCGCCTGGGTGGCGTAGAGGGCGTTAAAGATTCCGAGCCCGGCGAGCAGCATCGCAATCGTTGCGCGACGATACTCCGGGCTCCCTTTCTTCATGCTCCATATCCTGGCACTTTGTGGCGGGGACCTCAAGGAGCGTTCAGGATGCATGCACCACATTCCTGGTTTTGGTGGACGGATTTGTAAAAGCCCAGGTCGGTTTGTGTGCGTGGTGGAATGTGGTGCGCAGGTCGTGAGACGGCCACCCGAAAACCGCTCCCGTCGACCTCTTTCGGTCGACCAACCCTGGTCAGCGCAGAATCGACAAAAACGTACCAAAATGACCGAAAACGCCGTGACCTGCATTGGTCGACCGGAGCAGGTCGACCGGAACGCAGAACCGCCGAAACAGGGAACAGGCCCGGTTAACCCCGTCCCCTACCCCCTCTTGCGTGACAGGTTAGCCTACCCTAATATTCCTAGTGGGTCCTGGTTCCTTCAACGGACTCGTCGTGAATACAGATAAAACCCGCCGTGTTTCATACCCCTGTATGAAACACGGCGGGTGGCCATGTAAAGCGCTCCTCGCGAGAGCGCCTTTAATCTAACAGAATTACATGGCGTTGTCTATACCGACTTACTTGGAAGCCGCTGCGAAGCGCTCGTTGACGTCGTCCCAGTTGACAACGTTCCACCAAGCCTTGACGTAATCGCCCTTGACGTTCTTGTACTGCAGGTAGAACGCGTGCTCCCACATGTCGAGCATCAGCAGTGGGGTGAAGTCAACGGAGATGTTGCCCTGCTGGTCGGTGAGCTGCTCAATGATGAGGCGGCCGGCGATGTGGTCGTAACCCAGGACTGCCCAGCCGGAGCCGTGCAGGCTGGTTGCAACACCGGAGAAGTGTGCCTGGAACTTCTCGAAGGAACCGAAGTCGCGGTCGATTGCCTCGGCGATTGCGCCGGTTGGTGCGCCACCTGCGTTCGGTGCCATGTTCTTCCAGAAGATGGAGTGGTTGGTGTGGCCACCCAGGTTAAATGCCAGGTTCTTGGACAGTGCACGCAGCTTGTCCGGGTTGGCGTCGCCGTTGCGCTCTGCCTCGAGGGCCTCGAGTGCGGCGTTTGCGCCAGCGACGTAGTTTGCGTGGTGCTTGTCGTGGTGCAGCTCCATAATCTCGGCCGAGATGTGTGGCTCGAGTGCGTCGTATGCGTATGGGAGCTCTGGAAGTTCGTAAACAGCCATTGTCAGTTCCTTTCGTTTGGGGGTTGGTGACGTGCCCCATAATAGACAAGAATCACATTCCCGCAATGGCGTACGCTAATTTTTATGGGTTTCTTGTTTGCACCGGAGCCGAAGCTGGTTCCTGAAGATCGCACGTTGCCGGGTCGTGATGAGCCGGTGTTGGCGCACCCGCGTCCGCATGCTGTGCTGGGGACGCCGATTACTGGCCCGTGGCGCGAGGGCCAGCGCCGCTTGCTGGTGGGCATTGGGTGTTTTTGGGGCGCTGAGAAGATGTTTTGGCAGATGGAGGGGGTGGAGTCGACGTCGGTTGGTTATGGCGGGGGTTCGACGCCGAATCCGACGTACCGCGAGGTGTGCAGTGGGCAGACGAACCACGTCGAGCTGGTGGAGGTGGTCTATGACCCGGAGCGAGTCTCGCTGAAGGAGTTGGTGCGCGCCGCGCTCGAGGCGCACGACCCGACGCAGGGGTTCCGCCAGGGCAATGATGTGGGTACGCAGTACCGCTCGGCGTTCTTCACCGACACGGAGCACGAGGCGCAGGACATCAAGGGGTGGGTTGCGCACTACGGTGAGCAGCTTATCGACGTCGGCTATGCCCCGATTACGACTGAGGTGCGATGGGGCGTCGATTATTACTTGGCGGAGGATGAGCACCAGCAGTACCTGCACAAGGTGCCGAACGGGTACTGCCCGCACCACTCGACCGGCGTGGAGTGTGGAATCTAATGTTGCCGAAGATTGTGGCGCATCGTGGCTTTTCAGCGATGTATCCGGAGTCGACGCACCTGGCGTTCGAGGCGGGCCTGAAGCTGCCGATTCACGGCGTGGAGTGCGACGTGCGGTTGACGCGCGACGGGCGACTGGTGGTGTTTCATGACGGCCTGGTGGACCGCACGACGAACGGGATGGGGCGCGTATCCACGATGGACTTCTGCGACCTGCGCGAGCTGAACTGCGGTACCGACGAGTGCCCGCAGCAGGTGATGCTGCTCGAGGAGCTGCTCGAGCTGCTGCAGGACTACCCGGACAAGCACCTCTATATTGAGACGAAGCACCCGACGCGCTACGGCCCCGAGGTGGACGAGGCGACATTTCGGGCGCTGGCGTACGCGGGCATGCTGGATTCGGAGCAGGTCACAATCATTTCTTTCTCGCATAAGGCGGTGCGGTATTTCACGCGGATGGCGCCCGATTTGCTCACGTATTACCTGTTTAGGGTGCGTGAGGCGAAGTGGAACCCGAAGAGTGTGATGCTGTCGAGCCCGTACGGGATTGGGCCGGGGTTAGCGCATGTGCAGCGGCGCCCGGAGCTGATCGGGAAGCATGGGTGCCCGACGTACGTGTGGACGGTCAACGACCCGAAGGATATGCGGTGGTGTGCCGAACACGGCATCGCTGCGATTGCGACGGACCACCCGCAGCTGGCGCTGCAGACGTACGCGGGGCTGCTGTAGCGCCTGTACGATGTGTGTCTATGGCTAAAAAGAACCGTAGAAAGCAAGAGAATCTCCCAGAGGGAATGAGCCGCCGCCAGGCGAAACTCGCTGCCCGCGCCGCTGAGCGCGAGGCGCTGCAGAAGGACCCGCGCCCGTACGAGGGCCTGGCCGCTGAGGCCGAATTGGTGGCGCTGCAGGAGTTCGTGCCGTCCGCAACCGCGCAGGTGACCGTGAAGGAAACCCCGGTGCAGCTGGTGACCGTGCTGCCAGGCGCCGTTGCGGCGATGGTGCGCGAGGGCGGCGAGCGCCTGGTCGCGCTGCAGGTTGCGGCGCACTCCCAAAACCCGGGCCGCGATCTTGCGTACGCCCTGAACTGGGTGCTGAGTGCCAAGGAGGGCGAGCAGCTCCAGTCCACCGCGGCCGACGGCCAGCAGCCGACCCTGAAGGACATCTTCCCGGTTGACGCCGCCTTGGACGTCACCTCCTACGACGACTTCTCCTGGTGGTTCCCGGAGGATGCCCAGGTTCCGCCGCAGATCCAGCAGGCGATGGCGGCCGCGAACGACGCCGTCATCCCGTCCGTCGAGGTCAAGTCGGACGCGCCGGAGGTTCCCTAGAGATGATGGGGTTGATAGGCCGGATCTGGTAGCACTGTGAGGTGTGTAAGGTGACTGGTACTAATTTACACCGAGACTAAAACAAAGCACACACGTGTTGGTATTGTTTATGGTCAAAAGTTTTGAGTGTTCTTCCGCGAAGAAGAGTTGAGTGTTTGCGTCCACTGTGCAGTGTCTGGCATAACATGCCTGTGCTGATTATTTGAATATTGTCGTTGTTATCAACAGTATTGTGTTGGCACGATTTTTGGTCGTGTCGGTGGTTGATGGCGGCGGGGAAACGCCCGGTCCCTTTCCGAACCCGGTTAGCTAAGCCCGCCCGCGCTGATGGTACTGCACCTGGGAGGGTGTGGGAGAGTAGGTTACCGCCGGCCTATAACTTCATTTTCTTGTGTGTGGTGAGTGTGTGTTGTTGTGGCACATACTCACCACACTTTTTTGTTTTGGTGGGGGTGTGCACCACGTGCGTGGGGGTGTGGTGTGGCTCGGGTGTGGGGGTGTGCGCACCAGATTCTTGCTTTGCCCTTAGTGCCAGTGTCGTTGTGTTTTACCAGTAGGTGTGTACGGCTTGCGGGAATGTGGTTTGTGGGATCCCAGGGGTGGTGACACAGGGACGCAGTTCTGTTGGTTGTTTGTGGTACACACCCAGGTTGTACAGGGGTGCGTGGTTTGTCATTGCGTGTATGGGTAGTACGGGTTGCTCGACACCAAATTTCCTTGCGCAGGGGGCGTGAGCTGGGGAAACGCCACCGCACAGTCTCGAAGACCCGGAATGTGGTGCACAGCTGCCTCGGCTACCGTTGGAGACACACTATTGGTACTCCGAGAGGGTTTATGGCCAGGGCACCGATGGGTCGGTCGTGAAGTGGACGGCCTTGCTGGAGAGCGGGTCGGTGAAGGCAACGGAAATGCATTCCAACAGCATTGGTTTGGTGAAGTCGTCCTCCCCAAAAGGATGTGGGACGGGGTAGATAGAGTCGCCGATGATGGGCACCCCGGCGTCCAACATCTGGATTCTCAGTTGGTGCGTGCGTCCACTGATCGGTTCGAGGAGATAGCGCCCGAGCGGTCCTTCCACTCCGTAGCGTTCTTGTAGCACTGTTTCCTCTTCTGACGGCAAACGGGACGCGCCAAGGAACATCGTTTCTGAATTGGGTTCCGCGCCGCGGACAATCTTGGAAGCAACTTCGCCGTGTTCTTTGACGATGTGATGCCGCCAAGGTCCGGCAGGTAGCGAAGGATCATAAGGAGCAACCGCGGAATACAGGCGGCGGACTTCTCGGCGGGCGAACATGTCCTGGTACGCCCCGCGGACTTCACGGCGCTTCGTCAGTAGCAACAATCCACTCGTCATGCGGTCGAGGCGATGCGCCGGTGTGAGCTCCTCGTTGCCGGTCTCGCGGCGAAGGCGGACGGTGAGGGTCTCCGTGATGTGGGCGGCGCGTGGCATCGTCGCCAAGAACGGCGGTTTGTTGACGACGAGGACGTTATCGTCTTCGAACACCACGGTGTGAGTAAACGGTACGGGAGTTTCGGGGGCGGGGCGTCGATAAAAGAAGACGTCTGTGCCTGGCTGCAAGATATCGTTGGGAGAGAGCGGGGTGCCGTCGCGCAGGACGACTTCGCCGACAGCGAAGCGCTGGAGGACGGCTGCGGCGTCGTCATCGGGGTGGCGGTGGCGCTGCCCCTTGATGACTTCGGTGAGGAAGTCGCCGGCGGTAATGGGGGCGTCGGGGACGCGGACTCGTGACGCGCCGAGGCCATCGCGCGGAGGCAGTGGCGGGGGCGACTTCCTTCGTTTTCTACTCATATCCTTTGCTAGATTAGTCGCTATGGATCTTGGAGCGATGTTGCAACCAGTACTGGCGTTCTTCAATGAAGGTATCGGGAAGGTGATCGCGGACGTGCTGCGAGCACTCTATGAGACGTTCTTCCCTGCGAACTCTGAGGGCGCGAAGCCCGTGGAAATTCCCAAATAAGGGCCACGATATCGATGTGGGTTTTGTCTACAATGGGGGTAGAAACTGCCTACCTTCTTGAGAAAGGGCGAAACACATGTCGAATGAAGAAATGGTCGTCGTAGCTGTGGACGGAAGCCCGGCTTCCCACAACGCGGTCCGCTGGGCGGCGAACACCGCCGCGAAGCGCGGCATCGCGCTGCAGCTGGCTGCAAGCTACACCATGCCGCAGTTCCTGTACGCGGAAGGGATGGTTCCGCCGAAGGAGCTGTTCGATGATCTGCAGAAGGAAACCATCCAGAAGGTCGAGGAGGCGCGTGACATCGCGCTTGAGGTCGCCCCAGATATCAAGATTGGGCACGCAATCGCTGAGGGCTCCCCGATTGACATGTTGCTTGAGATGTCGCGTACCGCGACCATGATCGTGATGGGGTCGCGTGGCCTTGGCGGGCTTTCCGGGATGGTCCTCGGCTCTGTGTCTGGTGCGGTTGTCTCCCACGCAAGCTGCCCGGTTGTGGTGGTCCGCGAGGACAACAACGTGACGGAAGAGAATAAGTACGGCCCTGTCGTAGTCGGCGTTGATGGCTCTGAGGTTTCCCGCCACGCAACGGAGGTCGCCTTTGAGGAGGCGCACGCTCGCGGTGCGGAGTTGATTGCGGTGCACACGTGGATCGATACGCAGGTGCAAGGGCCGGGCGCTGGGTTCTCTGTCACGGACGAGCACTGGAAGGCTGTGCAGGAGGAGAAGGACGAGATCCTCAATGGCTACCTGGAGGACTCCGCCGCGAAGTACCCAGATGTGCAGATCCGCAAGGTGATTACGCGTGACCGTCCAGTCCGCGCACTGACCGAGGCCGCTGAAGGCGCACAGCTCCTGGTCACCGGTTCCCACGGTCGTGGCGGGTTCAAGGGCATGCTGCTCGGCTCGACGTCGCGTGCGCTGCTGCAGTCCGCGCCGTGCCCGATGATGGTTGTTCGTCCGAACGACTAATCTCGCGGAACGCAACCAAGTCCCAGCGGTGCCGTTTCCAGATCGTTACCCGTTGGTGTCCGAATCGTAGTGGCATTATGCCCGAATGGGAGGCACCATGGTCAGTAGACATTAAACGATCGTTATAGAAGGAGACGTGCACATGCTGGGACTTGGCTTTTTCGGCTGGATTATTATCGGTGGACTTGCGGGCTGGATCGCTTCGAAGATTAAGGGCAAGGACGCCGATATGGGCATCGGCCTGAATATTATTGTCGGCATTATCGGTGGCCTGATTGGCGGCTGGTTGCTGGCGAAGTTCGGAGTGGACGTCGACAATGGCGGACTCTGGTTTAGCTTCTTCACCTGCATCCTTGGTGCGGTGATCCTGCTGACCATTGTCAACTTTGTGAAAGGCAAACAACGCCAATAGCCAGTAGCGCGAAAAGCGCGTGATGTATGTACCGGCCGGAGGGACACACCCCCGGCCGGTATTTTTCTTTTCAGAAACTACGGTACGCGGTATGGTGAACGTACTGGTTTGTCTACTAGAGATTTTGGAGGAGCAGTCGCGTGAGCAGCGGTACAACCAGCAAGGCAAAGAGTGCTTCCAGGAGGCGGAATCGTCCCAGCCCCCGGCAGCGGCTGCTGGACGCCGCCACGAAACTCTTCCAAGAAGAAGGCATCCGCGTCATCGGTATTGACCGTATTTTGAGGGAGGCGGACGTCGCGAAGGCGTCGTTGTACTCTCTGCTTGGGTCGAAAGACAACCTGGTCATCGCGTACATTGAGCGGCTGGACGAGGAGTACCGGCAGCGTTGGGCGGAGCGTACCGAGCACGTCTACGACGCGGATGGGAAGGTGCTGGCGTTCTTCGACATGGCGATTGAGGAGGAGCCGGACCGGGAATTCCGTGGCTCGCCGTTCCTGAACGCGGCGAACGAGTATCCGCGCCCGGACACGGAGTCGGAGGAGCGCATCGTTGCGGCGTGTAAGAAGCACCGCCAGTGGATGTACGACACGATTACGCACCTGCTCAGCGTGAAGAACGGCTACAACTCGGCCTCGCAGACAAATGAGCTTTTGATCTTCCTCGACGGCGGACTGGCGGGAGCCCGCTTCGTGCGCGATACCGCGCCGCTGGAAACCGCTCGTTCGTTGGCGAAAGCTACGCTTGGGACTCCTCCTGCTGACTATTCGATTTAGCCTCCCGCTGCACTTTCGACCGCTCTTTTTCGATGGCCTTTTTGGCGCGCTTCTCGTCGCGCTTGGCCTCGGCTAGGGCGGATTTTTCTGCGCGGATGTCGCGGCGAACCGCTGGGATGGTCGTCGGTCGCACGAGCGCGCCAGCCTTCTTGCGGCGCCAGGCCCGTTTGCGCTCGCGCTTCTCCCGCTTCTTTTCGACGTACGCTTCGCGCGCCTCGCGTACATGGTTGCGGTGAATCTCTTCGGAGGGGAAACGCTTTACAAGCAACGCCCAGAGCAGAACGGTCTGTGAGGCGGTCCAGAAGTTGTTGACTACCCAGTACAGCAGTAGCGCGATCGGTACGAGGCCGAGCAGGCCCGCCGTGGTCAGGGACAGCGCAATGAAGGGGATCATCCAGTACAGGAACCGGTAGCTGCCGCGGGTGAACGCGTTTTCCCACTCGAGGGTGGTGCGGTTGCGGATCTGGGAGAGCAGCAGGTTGATGCTGGTGAAGCAGATGGCGGCGATGAGCATCGGGATGGCCAGGCCGCGAACGGCGTCGACCGTGGTGCCGAGGGAGGCAAACTGCTCGGGTGTCATGGAGACGTAGGCGGGGAGGGGGACGTCGAAAAGCGTGGTGTTGCGGAAGCTTTCGATCTCGTCTGGGGTGAGCAGGCCGATCCGGTGGGCGTCGCCGACGTCGGGGACGGCGAGCCAGTACAGCAAGCGGTAGAGGCCGAAGAAGAACGGCAGCTGGATCATGGCGGGAACGCAGCCGGCGAGCGGGTTGTAGCCGTGCTCGCTGCGGAGTTTCTTGATGGCTTCGCGTTCCGCCTCGATGTCCTCGAGTGCGGTGGAGCTGCCGTAGCGGTCCGCGATGGCTTTCATGTGTGGCCGCATCATGTAGCTGGTGCGGCCTACCTTGTACGTCTTCCAGGAAAACGGTGCGATGGCGCCGCGCACTGTGATGACCAGCAGGATGATGGATGCGATCCAGGCACCTGAGACGGGGGCGCCGAGGACGTCGGCGAGGAGCCAGTGCCAGAACTGCAGCACGGCGGATACGGGATAGACGAGGATTTCCATCATTCGCTAATGTTAGGCCATGGTTTACCAACAACCCAGACGCAAGGTGCGCGCCTCCCAGGTGTTCGGCGAGGTGCTGCTGACCATCGGGGCGTTGTTGTTGCTGTTCGCCTTTTACGAGTCCTATTGGACGAATATCGCTTCCGGCAAGATGCAGAACGAAGCGCAGGACACGTTGTCGGAGCAGTGGAAGAACCCGCGCCAGCTGCGCACGCCACAGCTTGGCGACGCATTCGCGCGCATGTACATCCCTGCGTTCGGGTCGGACTACCAGTTCGCCATCATCGAGGGCACCGACGAGAATGAGTTGTTGGTGGGTCCGGGCCGCTACCCGGACACGCAGATGCCGGGCGAGCCGGGCAACTTCGCGGTGGCGGGGCACCGCGTGGGCAAGGGCGCGCCGTTCAATGACCTTGGGGCGCTGAACAGCTGCGACGCCATCGTGGTGGAGACACAGGATTCCTGGGTGACGTACCGTGTGCTGCCGATGGGCCTGGATCCGCAGGAACGCCGGGACGTGGCGGCGGGCTGCGTGCCAGCCGAGATCAACGAGCCGATCGCGACGGGCGAGTACCGCAACGTGGTGGGCAGGCACATTACGCTGCCGGGGGACGTGAACGTGATCAACCCGATCCCGGAGCAGCCCTCTATCGAGGTGCGCCCGGACATGCTGGGCATGATCACGCTGACCACGTGCCACCCGCAGTTTTCGAACGCGGAGCGCATGATCATCCACGCCGTGCAGACTGAGGTGCTGGCGAAAACACCGGGCGAGCAAACGCTGCCGCAGGCGATGTCGGAGGTGAAATAGACAATGTATGGAGCACTTTGGCGGATGCTGCCGGGGCCTACGCCGGTGAAGTGGCTGCTCGCGATCGTGATCGCGGTGGCCGTGTTCTTCCTGCTGATGGAAGTGGTGTTTCCGTGGGTGTCGGCACAGATGCCCTACAACGACGTTGCAGTGTAACGCCCTAGAGCTGCAGGTTCTTGATGGTCTCCTCGGCGACGAGCTGCGCCTTGATGGACTCGTCCTGGTTGGTGAACACGGTCACGGCCGTGTTGCCCTTGGCCACGGAGTAGGCGGCGCCGATCCGGTTGGGTACGGCCCCGCCGCCGTGGCGTCCGCCGTTCCACCCGGCTGGCTGGTTGGCTGGCTCGGTGTAGTCGATGGGTGTGGCCCAGTCGACTACGGCCATGGCGTCCTCGGGGCTGTCCATGTGCCGCACGATGACGGTCAGCTGCGGCTCGGGCGGGTAGGACCAGAACTGGCAGGCTGGGGGGTCGAAGCGGGCGTCGATACCTACGCCAGTGACGCGCTGGCCGTTGGCGTCGGCGACCCAGTCGGTGTCGAGGTATGGGCAGGGCTGCCACGCGTTGCGGTCGGTGGCGGGCAGGGCGTCGAGAGGCAGAGCAGCTTGTTGCTTCTCGACGCCCCCTTCGTCTGCGGGCGCCGGATCCGGGTCGGGGGCGACGCACCCGGCGAGGACGCCGAATGCCATGACTGCTGCGAGGGTGGGTAGTGTCAAACGC
>NZ_JBSZCG010000127.1:0-13223 GCF_054166365.1 Corynebacterium sp. UMB8791
ATGGGTGCCGAGCTTTCCCTATTTCGAACCATATTTATTACGATCGAGACCGTGAATAAAAAAGGGCAGACCTCCGACGGCCTGGCGTGGGGCATCATCGCCGTATTCGTGGCGCTCATGGTGGTGTTCAGCGCGCTGAGCTCGACCGCAGGCGACGATGGCAGCTCGGCGCCAATCGACGCCAGCGGCGCCACCACCCTCGACGTCGACATCCACGGCATGGCCTTCACGCCGAATCGTATCGACGTCCCCTCCGGTACCCGCCTCATCCTCACCATCACCAACTCCGACGACCAACAGCACGACCTCAAGCTGGGTAGCGAGTACACCGGGCGCATCGATCCCGGCGACACCGTCGTCCACGACTTCGGCGTCTTCACCGAGTCCACGCAGGGCTGGTGCACGATCGCCGGCCACAAGGCGATGGGGATGGTGTTCGACGTCGTGGTCGGGTCGGCGAGCCCGAGCACTTCACCGAGTGCCGCGCCCAGACCGGTAGTCGCCGCGGATGGGCCTGACGACGGCCTGGTCTACCGTGACCCAGCGCTGCCTCCCGCGCCCGATGCTCCCGAAAGAACAGTGCACGAACACACCTGGCACGTTGCCGAAAGCGAGCGCCAGGTTGCGCCCGGCGTCACCCAACCCGTCTGGACCTTCGACGGAGAAATGCCAGGTCCCGTACTGCGCGGGCGCGTCGGTGACCTGTTCCGCATCACCATCGTCAACGACGGCACGATGGAGCACTCCATCGACTTCCACGCGGGTGAGGTCAACCCCGATACGAACATGGCCCAGATCGCCCCGGGCGAATCGCTCACGTACGAGTTCGAAGCCCGCCGCTACGGGATCTGGATGTACCACTGCGCCACCATGCCGATGAGCCTGCACATCGCCAACGGCATGTTCGGCGCCGTCGTCATCGACCCACCGGACCTCACGCCTGTCGACGCCGAATACGTCCTCCTCTCACACGAGGTCTTCCTCGGCGAGGACGGCGCCGACCCCGAGCGAGTCGCCGCCGGGCTCTACGATCTCACCGCGTTCAACGGCTACCCCAACCAGTACCAGCAGCGGCCGATTCCGGCCCGCGTCGGCGATACCGTCCGTGTGTGGCTCTTCAACGTCGGCCCCGACAATCCCTTGAGCTTCCACGTGGTCGGCGAAATCTTCGACACCGTGTTCAAAGAAGGCCAGTACCAGATCCGAAGCGCCACTGACACCGGTTCACAGGCGCTCGGGCTCCTCGCCGCCCAGGGTGGGTTCGTCGAGATGACCTTCGACGAACCCGGCACCTACACCTTCGTGAACCACCAGATGACCGACGCCGAAAAGGGACAGCGCGGCCAGTTCGTGGTCACCCCCTAGGTGACCGGGCTCAGGCAATCCCGCCGAAGGACGCGACAATCGCCGCCACCAGCGCCAGCGCCAGGGCGGACTGCCCAGCGGGGCGCTCCACGTGGGCGCCCGCCACCGGGGCCTCACGCTGCCCCCGCAGCACCGCCACCTGGGCCTTCACCGCCCTGCGCAGCAGCGGCAGGTACGCCACCAGCACGGCGAACACGAGCAGGCTCATCACCACCCGCAGCCAGGACTGCTCCGTCAGCAGCCACACCGTTAGCGCGAGGTTGTACAGCACCACCCGGAAGTAGGTGCCCCGGGACAGTTCCAGCAGCCCGGCGCGCACCGCCTTCGGCCCGCCGCCCATCGTGGTGGGCAGCAGGTAGCTCATGGTGCCGATCAGCAGGGGCGCCACGAAGCCGAGCAGGAGGGCCAGCGTGGGGATCTCCGGGACGGTCCGCACCAGGCCCACGGCGTACCAGAGCATCGTGCCGATCAGCCAGAACATCGCTACGAAGACGGACAGGCCCGGGTAGGTGATGCGGTCGCGTGGGTCGCGCAGGACGTCGATGACGTTGACCACGAAGCCCTGGAAGAGCCACAGCCACGCGCCGACGTAGACGAACGCGCCAACCGCGACTACCTGCGGAATCCCCAGCAGCGCGCCGGTAACCGCGCACACGATCGCGGCCACCGCGCCCCAGATCGCCGCGCGGGTGCGGTCCCGCATGCCGTTGATCCGCCACATCGTTGGGAACAGCACGCTCAGGCTCGACATCGCGGCCAGGCCCACAAAGCCCGCGACGTTTGCGAACAGGTGCGCCTGGCGGATCTGCTCCTGCCAGGTGCCGGGCAGGCCCATCGACAGCGACGCACCAAAGCACACCCCGACGAGCAGGCAGGCAGCCGACGCCACGTACCCAACCGCGGCGGGCCGGTGCCGCTTCTCCGGGCCGGCGTCACGCACCAACCGGGCGAGCACCACCGCGTGCCACAACACAGCAACAGCGACCAGGAACCCGCCAACCCAGGTGACCAGCCAGTGCTGCTCCCACCAGCTGGCCAAGACCTGGCCCACCAGCACCAACACGATGCCGGCGTTGAGGACCCAGGTGCGCCGCAATTGGGCCGGGCGCGCCTCCTCAGGAAGGCGCTGCTGCAGGAAACGCTCGGTCAGGTTCACGCTCCACAGCACGATCGAGTTCGCCACGATTCCGAGCGTGAAAATGTGAATCAGCAGCCACGCCGGTTCGGGGAACAGCGTGTGGGTGAGCCCGATCAAGATGAACACCCACATCCAGATGCTCACCGGCTTGGACGCCTTCCGGTGCCAGCTGCGTGCGCTCATTTACGCCGCCACCTTCGCGTCGCCGGACTTCGGGTTATCGCGGAAGCACCACCAGGTCACCGCACCAAAGACCAGGGCCGAGCAGGCGATCATCACAAGCACATTGTGGTACGCCCCGGCGTAGGCGGGGGCGGCAAGCGCGTTGGTGGAGGCGTCGTAAATTGCGTCCATGCCGATGGGCTGCAGCTCAGCGGGGAGGTTGCGCACCATCCACATCGGCAGCAACGAGCCGGTCAGCGCGACGGTGACCAGGGTGCCGAACTCGTAGGAGACCTCCTCCACCCCGGCGGCCATGCCGGAGCGGTGCAGCGGCGCCGCGCCGATAATCGCGATGGAGGACACGCTCATCACCGAGCCCGCCGAGAAGCCCATCACGGCCAGCGCCGCAATCTCGATGCCGAGGCTGCCCGCGTCCGAACCCCAAATCAGGGCCGCGGCACCCGCGGCGGCGCCCAGGAAACCGCCGCCAATCAGAGGCAGGAAGCCAATCTTGTGCAGGTAGGCGCCCCCAAGTGTCGACGCCGGAATCGCCGCCGCCGCCATCGCAATAATTGTCGCGCCGGCGTGGAGGGGGGAGAAGCCGTCGACAAGCTGGAGCTTCTGCGTGGTCATCAGCTCGGCGCCGGCCATGAAGAACATGCCGCCGGCTGCTGCGACGACGCCGCCGGTGAACATCCGCGACTTGAAAATGTCGAAGGTGAGCAGCGGGTCCGCCAGCTTCCCCTGGCGGCGCACGAACAACACCGCGCCGACGACGCACAGCACCACCGCCACCACGAACAGGGACCAGCCGGAATTCGGGTTCGCCAATTCTTTGATAGCCATGGTCAGGCCCGACAGCGCGAACAGTGCGTACACCGAGGAGATAAGGTCCCAGTGCTTCGCCGGGTTCGGCATGTTCTCCGGGGCCAGCCAGAACGTCAGGGCCAGCGCGATGAGCACGATCGGCACGTTAATGAGGAAGACGGAGCCCCACCAGAACGCCTCCAGCAGCGCGCCGCCGACCAGCGGGCCCAGCGCCGCACCCACCACGGCCACCGACCCCCAAATACCGATCGCCGTGTTGCGCTCCCGCTCGTCCGGGAACGTGAGGCGGATCAGCGCGAGCGTCGCAGGCATCATCACCGCGGCACCCATGCCGAGCAGCCCGCGCGCACCCACGAGCAGCCACGCCGACGGCGCGAACGCCGCCGCCAGCGACGCCACCCCGAACACCACCAGCCCAACGATGAACATCAGGCGGTGGCCCAGCTTGTCCCCCAGCGTGCCCGTGCCCAGCAGCAGCCCCGCCAGCACTAGCGGGTAGGCGTTAATAATCCACAAGCCCTGGGTCGGGGTGGTGTGCAGCTGCTCGTTGAGCTCCGGCATCGCCGTATACAGGATCGAATTGTCCAGCCCGATCATCAGCAGACCGAGCGAAATCACTGCAAAGAAGGTCCAGCGCTGGCTTGGCGTCGAATCAGTCATAGCAACAAGCTACACCCGAGGAAAGCTAATCGACGCCTCTGCCCCCTCCACCGAAACATCCACACGCCCGCCGACCGGGAACGTCAGCAAGGGGTTCGTGTGCCCAAACGATGCGTTCGCCACCACCGGCTTCCCCCTCAACTCAGGTATCGACGCCACCATCTCCTCCACCATCACCCTCGTGACACGGCTCGCGGTCTGGAAACGCCCAATCACCAAGCCCTCAATCCCGTGACCATCCGGGGCCTGCAACAACGACACCAGCTCACGCCGGAAATCCATCACGGTGTACTTCCCCGTCACCTCCGCAAACAACACCGCATCATTCAGCGACGGCATAAACTCCGTGCCCGACAACAACCCCAACGTGCCCAAATTCGACCCAAGCGCAATCCCCTCCGCGCGGCCCTCCTGGATCACCCACCAGCCATCATCCGGCTCCTGCACACGACCATCCTGGTTAATAAACCAGTCATCGTCCGTGTACCAGTCCCCCGGCTGCCACACAATCGGCCCGTCCGTAAACGCCGCCTGCACAAACGCATCACGGGTCACCTCACCGAAATCGCGCATCCCTAACGTCGACCAATGCGGGCCCACGTAGACCACCTGGCCCGTCTTCGCATACACCGCATTCGCCAACGCCGACACATCCGAATTCCCACACAGGAACTTCGGGTGCTCCGCAATCACATCAAAGTCCAGGTGAGGCAGAATCTCGTTACTGGTAAAGCCGCCGATCACGCTCATGATGCCGTCGACGGATGGGTCGGAGTAGGCGTCGATAAGATCCTCAGCCCGCAACTTGCCCGGCGCAGACCAAAACATGTCCGACACCCGCACATTCGCCCCAAAACTCACCGACAGGCCAAGCTGCTCCAGGCGGCGCGTGGCCAACTCAGCCACAAAACGACCCGCCGGGCCCTGCTCCACATACGCCAACGAACGCGCCGGAGCCACCACACGCACATGATCGCCCACCGACAACGGGCGAGGATACAACGCCATTAGTACAAATACACCGACGCGTTATTACCGCCCTGGCACCGGGCTCCCCCACCCGCCGGCCAACACGACATCGTGTACGTCTGCCCCGTCACCGGGCTATACACACTCAACGACCCCGGGAACTCACCCGTGGCTGCAGCCCGCTCATTAAACACAGCCAACACATTGCCCGCGAACTCCGACGACGTGTTCCGGGTCTCTGCCGTCGCGTTCGAGAACCCCACACTCGACCCCATCGGCTCACGCCGGTTCACATTAGGCTTGCTGCCCTGGTTGTTCTGGCTTTCTGGGGTGACCGTCTCAACCTCCGTCACAATCACCGGATCCTGTTGCTCGCCATTCGCCCCGTCGGACCGCACAACCAAAAACGCCACCGCTCCAGCCAACGCCAACAACACCAGCGTCCCCAACACCGACAACGCAACCACCAGGCCGGTGTTGCTCTTCTGCTGCGGCTGGTACGGCGGCTGCGGCTGATATGGCTGCTGGTAGTACGGCTGCTGGTACTGCTGTTGCTGCTGGGTCGCCCACTCGTTGGTGCCAGGGTGGGTGTCGTCGGGCTGGTACGGGTTCGTCATGAGGGGCTTCCTTCAGGGATATGCAACAATACTGCAGCTCACCTTACTAGGTGCGCGCTGCTCATATGGGGCGTGGACGCTCCATCTGGAACTTTGCACCAGATTCCGGGTTTGCATTTTCGCGACCTGGGGAAACGCAGCTCGGGTTGCTCGAAAACGGGGATTGTGGTGCACAGGAAACTCGCAGGAGTGCCAAATCTGACCCTTCTTAACATCTAGCACTTTTCTGCCCTGGCACTTTAAATGGCCGGACCAAATTGGGTTGCGTCTTTTGGCACTGGAGCCTCCGGCGCCGTACCCCTCTCCTCGCCCACTTTCGAACTTGGTCCATCGCGGCGACTCATGCTCTAGCGGTTGATGGTTCAATTCCGCAACCATCCATCGCACCCTGACAACACTGGAAAAGAAGCTAACCTGTACGTGAACAAGTTCAACAATGTCTAGAAGAGGCATTGCTACCCACAGAGAAAGTACCGCCCTTCGGGTGCCTATGACACGAATTGGAACCCTAAATGACACTCAGCGAAATCACTCTGACTAGAACCTACTTCCTTGCCAAAGAGGAGGATCTTCCTCGGTGCTATCAGCGCTATCTTGAACGAGTGGAGCGCGTAAAGCAGTTCACAACCGTCTATCTGGTTGCTGATGTGGAGTTTTACGAGGTTAACCCAATCGTGAAAGAAAACTTGCTCCATGATCTCCAGGCTCAGAGTGATGAACCGGTTAACGAGGATGAATGGAATATGTATAGTTATTCCACCGCGCTAGGGACAATCGAAGAGCCTATTGAGCCCGGGGCGGCCGTGTCACGTTTGTGGGAGGACATGCTTTTGACCGACGACGAGGAGTGGCCTCGGTCTTTTATCAGCACTGTTAATTTCTCGTCTCTTATGTCACGGCCGAAGTAACGAACTGGAGGCCGTTGGGTGCGGGTAGTGAAATACTTCTCGAAGCGAGCAGCCCCGAGCATCGTCGCTAATGTTATCCTTTTCCACAGAGCGTCGATGTAGATTGACGCACCATACCCCACAACCCCGGGTCAAGTGCCTGGGGTTGTTGTTATTTTCACCTACTCGCGGGCCTTTGCACCAGATTCCGGGTTTGCATTTTCGCGACCTGGGGAAACGCCGCTCAGGTTGCTTGAACGCTTTATGTCAAGTGGTTGTGAACGTGGTTGGGTGTTAGATCGTGATGGGTTGTGGGGGCGGGGCGGTTTGGGAACGGCGCCGACGCCGCGTGCATTGATGATGCATTGTTAACCATGAATCTGGCCCACAACCACTTGACACAGAGCGTACGTGAGGGAATTTGGTGCGCAGTCTACTCCGATTTGCTTTCGCGCTTGATCAGCGGCTCCAACTTGTCGCGGAGACGCGCCTTCCAGTCGGCGGCGGCCTCCTCGTAGCCTTCCTCGTGCGGGTGCATGCCTCGGTGGGTGAATTTGACGCGGGTGTCGCCGTCGGGGGCGTCTTCAAGCTCGAAGATGATGTCGGTGTCGTCCCACTCGGGGTCCTCGAGCAGGTTGCCGGTGGGCTCGACGCGCCAGACGAGGCGGTCGCCCTGCTCGGCTTCGGAGACGTAGAGCTCGGCGAATTGGTCGTCGTTTTGGAAGTGGAACTCGCCGCCGGCGGTGTCGGCGGAGCCCTCGATGGTTTCGTCCCACCACTCCTGTGGCCTGGTGATTGCGCGGAAGACTTCGGTGCGGCTCGCCGGGACCTCGAAGGCGGTGGAGAAGTCCTTCACGGCGCGGAATTTGGTGCCGTCGGAGAACTCGTAGTCGGGCATGGCGCCGTCGGGGTCGTAGATGGAGACGTCGAAACCTTGGTCGCGGATCTGCTTGATGCCTTCTTTAATCAGCAGGCGTCCGGCCTTGTTGAAGGAGGTGACGTGGGAGACGTCGAGCACCAGGCGGTTGCCGGCGAGGCGGTATTCACCGAGGTCGTGAAGGATTTTCTCGGCAGCGGTGAAGTTGATCATGCCTTGGAGTTGCACGACGGTCTTCGCTTCTCGACGATCCACCGTCCGGATCCCCGGCGCCGCGTAGTAGTCGGCGCTCATCAGGTTGAGGCCGAGGGATTCGGAAAGCTCGCGGAAGATCTTCACGCCGCGTACCGAGTTGCCCTGCTTGTCCAGGCGCGGGCTCAGCGAGGCGATGCCGAGCTGCCCCGGCATCGTCCCGATGAGGCCACCGGCCACGCCCGATTTTGCGGGGATGCCCACGTTGACCATCCAGCGGCCGGAGCCGTCGTACATGCCGGCGGACGTCATCACGGCTTGGGTGACTCGGCTGGCTTTGGCGGACATGATGCGCTCGCCGGTGATCGGTTGGACGCCGCCGTTGGCCAAGGTGGCGGCCATCACGGCGAGGTCGCGGACGGTGACCAGGATGGAGCACTGCTGCGTGTAGGAGTTCACGGCGTCGTGGGCCTGGTCCTGCACCATGCCGAATTCCCGAAGCAGGTGCGCGATGGACAGGTTGCGGTGCGCGGTGGCCAGTTCGTCGTCGAGGATGTTTTGGTCAATGCGCAGTTCGCGGCCCGCAAGGCGGGAAAAGAACGACCGAATCTTCTCGACGCGGTCTTCGACACTCGAATCCGGCCCGTTGATGAGCTGGTTCACGGCGATGGCGCCCGCATTGATCATGGGGTTTGAGGGCCGGTTGGTGGCGTCGTCAAGTGAGATGGCGTTGAAGGCCTCCCCCGAGGGCTCAACCCCCACAACCTTGTGCACCTCCTGCGCGCCGAGCTCCTCGAGCGCGAGGGCGTAGACGAACGGCTTCGAGATTGACTGGATGGAGAACTCGTAGCTGTCGTCACCGACGGAGTACAGGTGGCCGGACGTGGTGCACACGGCGAGGCCGAGCTTGTCCGGGTCGGCGGTGCGTAGCGACTCGATGTAGTCGGCGGGCTCGCCGGCGTCGTCGTCGCGGACGAGGTCAAGGATCTTATCGAGGTACGCAGGCACTGGAGTTGGCATGCCGCCAGCTTACTTCCCACATAACATCCCACATAACATCCCACATGTGGGATGTTGAGTGGTATGTTCCACCGAAAAAGTGGTATGTAGGACGAGTTCACGCAGGTCAAACAACATAACACTTACATCCCACATGTGGGATGTTGGGTGGTATGGCGGACGAGGTCAAGGATCTTATCGAGGTACGCAGGCACTGGCGTAGGCATGCACGACAGTCCAGAGCTTTGCGCCTATCGACGCCTACTCTTACCTTTTTGTCCACTTTCCTTTACATAGTGGGGTGTTTAGTTTATTGTTTGTCGTAGGTGCTTACAAAGCAGAAAGGAGCGCTGATGCCAGACACACACGAAAACATGGTCCGCAAGTGGCGACGGTGGCAGGAACTCTCCCAGGCCGAGCTCGCCGCACAGGTGGGAGTGTCCCGCCAGACCATCGCCAACATCGAAAAAGGCAACTACTCCCCCTCCGTCCACCTCGCACTCGACATCGCACACACCCTCGGCAAGACCGTTGAAGCCCTCTTCGGCGACGAACAGGAAGGATAACCCCATGTTGAAGCAGTACGGCGACAAGAAGATCGCCCTGGCAAACCAGGGCACCGACGACGAATACCAGCAGCAGATCCTCCACCAGTCCAGCACCGTGACCTCGGAGACGCTGATGTACACCACCACGTTCATCATGGCGATTCTCGCCTGGGTCCTGCCAAGTGGTGTGGCCATCTACTCGCTGCTCGCGCTTGTGCCCGGCCCACTTGCACAAGCTGCAGGCGCGCTGTGGATGCAGAACTACGCCCCGCGCCCGCGCCCGTACAAGCTTTTCACGCTGTCAACGCTACCCATCTGGATTTTCCTCGCAATCACCTTCGCCGGCATCGCGGTAAAGGACCTCAACGGGGAGGCCGCCGGCACCATCGGCATGGTTATCGGCGCACTCGTCGGCGGTGCCGCAGCCGCAATCTTCGCCCCGCGCTGGCAGCGCTCGCGGCGCCGCAGCGACGAAGAGCGACTGGACCAAAATCTCGAAGATTAATAAACACGAGTATATTCGTGTTTATGTTCATTGACGAGAAACCGAACCCGAAGCAGGCCTACCTGAGCGACGAGCACGCCGAGATCATCAAGGCAACGCTCCCGCCGGTAGGCGCGAACATCCAGACGATCACGAAGACCTTCTACAACAAGATGTTCACCGCCCACCCCGAACTCATCTCGGACACGTTCAACCGCGGCAACCAGAAGCAGGGCGCGCAGCAGAAGGCGCTAGCGGCGTCGGTGGCGACGTTCGCCACGCAGCTGGTGGACCCCGACGCACCGGACCCAGTGATGATGCTGGACCGCATCGCGCACAAGCACGTCTCGCTGGGCATCACGGCAGACCAGTACCAGATCGTGCACGACAACCTGATGGCCGCCATCGTCGAGGTGCTTGGTGACGCCGTCACCCCAGAAGTCGCCGAGGCTTGGGACAAGGTGTACTGGCTGATGGCCGACGTCCTGATCAAGCACGAGGGCAAGCTCTACGAATCGGACGGCGTGGAGGCAGGCGACGTGTTCCGCACCGCCACCGTCACGGAGAAAACCCAGCTCAGCGACACCGTCTACGCCTACACCCTGGAGGGCGACCTCACCGCGCCGCGCCCGGGCCAGTACACGTCGGTCGGCGTGAAGCTGCCGGACGGCGCGCGTCAGCTGCGCCAGTACTCCATCATCGAAGGCGACGCCTCCCACTACCGCATCGCCGTGGAGACCGAGGGCGAAGTGTCCACGTTCCTGCGCGACCACGTCAACGTCGGCGACACCGTCGACGCCACCCTCGCCGCTGGCGACCTGGTGCTGCAGCCCGGCACGAACCCGGTGGTGCTGATCTCCTCCGGTATCGGATCCACGCCGATGACCGGCATCTTGGGGTACCTCGCGGCGGAGGGCTCGCCACGCAGGGTCACGGTCGCGCACGTCGACGAATCACAGCAGTCGTGGGCTCAGGCGGATGAGATGCGGATGCTCGTCGACAAGCTTGACGACGCCTCCCTGCACCCCTACTTCCGTGCCGAGGGCCAGCGCCTCAACGTTGCTGACCTGGACGTTTCCGGCGCAGACGTGTACCTGTGCGGCGGCGAGGGTTTCCTGCAGTCCATCCGCGACGACCTGGCACAGCTCGACCCGGCGAACGTGTACTTCGAGCTGTTTAGTCCGAACGACTGGCTGATCGGTTAACCAGCCGGGCCCCGCACTGCCCCGACGCGTCGAACGGCATGAAGTCGAGGTGGTGGGGGCCGATGGTGGCGTCGATAAACCCCTGGTGCAGTGCGCAAATCGTGGCTGCGGGCGGGGTGCCGTCGGCGGCGACGAACGGGCAGGCCTGCAGGCCAACTTCCACGGAAGCGTCGCCGTCCGCCTCGCGGACGAGGGGGTCGAAGCCCATCTCGCGCAGAGAGCGCAGCACCGCGGCGGCGAGCTCCTCGAAGTCCTCGGGCGGCTCCCCGAAACGGTCCGCGTTGCGCCGCGCCCACGCGCGCCCGAAATCGCGGGCTGCGTCCAGGTCGAAGCCGGCGAGCGACTCAATCAGCGACTCGACGAGCGCGACGTACTCGTGCATCACAGCGTGACGCTGCGGGGTGCGCGCGTGGTACACGTGCGAGGGGCGACCACGGGTGGTGCGGCTGGCCACACGCCAGCCCACCAAACCGCGCTCCGCCAGCTCATCGACGTGGCCACGCACGGTATTGACGTGGATGCCCAGCTCCTTGCTCAACTCGCTGAGCAAGGCTCCTTCTGGGAAGGAATCAAGCGCGTCCAAGACCTCACGCTGCTTCGGGCTCAACTCGGCGGCGCGGCGCATCAGTTCCGCGGTGGGCAGGGGGACGGCGTCGTCGTCGATAGTCATAGCTGGACCTCACACTGCGATGGGCGGCTGTACGGAACGAGCTTGCACACGATGCCGCCGCTGAGTTCATCCAGGTAGCCGGCGTGCAGGGCACAGATGACCGAACTTGGCGCGCTGACGCCCACCGTCGTGAACGGGCAGGCGTTGAGGCCAATGTTGCCGGACTGGTTTGGGTAGGAGGGGTCGAAGCCGAGGTCCCGCAGAATCGCGATCAGGGCGTTGAGCTGGGACGCCCCGGAGGCGTCCGACTGCACCTCGCGCCCGTTGTGAGTCTGACGCGCCCACTGGCGGCCGATCTCCCGCGCCTTCTCCGTATCGCCCTCGGTGAGGCACTCCGCCATCGTCCTGACCAGGCCGATGTACTCGCGAGTCACGGTCGAGTGGTGCGGGGTGCGCGTGTGGAAAATGTTGCTCGGGCGGCCGCGGCCCTCGCTCGGAGCCGTGGTGATGTTGACCAAGTCTTTCGCCAGCAACTCGTCCAAGTGCCCGCGGATCGTGTTGGGATGCATCCCCATCTCCTTGGCGATGTCACTGACCTGCGCACCATGCGGGTGCATGGCCAGGCGATCAAGCACCTCGCGCTGTTTCACGCTCAACTCGGCGGCGCGGTCCATCAGGTCCGTCGTCGGTTGAGGCGGGGTCGCCGAATCCACGTGTCCTCCTTCGGTCAGAGCTCCTCACCAGCTTAAACCGAACTCGCCGATTTTCCCTATTTCTGGCCGTATTTATTGAAGGAACGTAATGAAGAGGTTATTTCGCACTTTCTCGCCATAACACCTGGTACTTCACTATTGGCCACCAACCACGTAGCCAGGTCAGTGTCAATCATGCGGGCGAGGGACAAGATTTGCGCGAATGCCTCCTCAACTGTTCTCCTTCTTTTTTCATTTCGATGTGTTTGTCCACGAAGTGGGACACCATTCAGTAACGGTTCATGATGCGCAACACGGTTTCGAAGTTCATTAATCTCTTGGCACAACTGATGAACCCACACACGAGAAAAAGTTATCGCTCTCGCCTTTTCAGGATGCTCATCCCGCTGACGTGCAGCTTCTCGCCTGCCGCCGGGGAATGCTTTTGCTAGAACTGGCCAGTTCCGCTCATTGTCAACCTTTCTGCGCCAAGGACCTCGGCCGGTATAACCGCCTTTATCAAACAGATTCGTCCAGAAGCCAAACATGCAGTTGGCCACTAGTCTCCCTGGTAAATCCCCACGTTCCGAGTTCAATCTCACGTGAGCAGGCAGACGTTCCCAAGCACTAGCCAAAGCCGTTCGCGACCGGTCGTCCAAAGGCATTTCCTGATACCACTGCACGCCCCATTTCTCGGTCAGAACAGCATGAATAGCCTCACGTAACGCAACTTCGAGGACCGCTAAATCGGCCATAAAGGCCATGGACAAATCGCGATTCCATACATAAAGTTCAAGCGCCTCATCGGCGCAATGATGAGACGTGTGTGATAGAAATGTCGCCATCCGAGCAGGTGAAATAGACCCCCATAACAGGTGGTGGCTCCCTGTAGGCGGCTGCACTGGATACGTCATTGTGCTATTGTAGCCAACGTAGTCCCTCGGATCTGGGTCACAGACATAGACTCTGTGTTCCCCCGAGGGTTTTTCT